>NZ_VRTY01000004.1 GCF_008017455.1 Pontibacter qinzhouensis
AATTACAAAAACCAGGTGATAATAATTCTAACCAGCTGAATATGTTTTAGTTATAGTTGGACACTAATGATGTCGTTTTTTTAATTCTTTATAATATATTATGATGCTAGAGCCTCTTAAGCAATTTATCTGCGACACATGCGGAAGTACTATTGAGAAACCTGAAGATGGTTGGGTAGAATGGTTATGTTATTATGATGAGCAAAAAAGTAAGTTAATTAACAAGAGTTTTCGCATTTGCCACCATGAAACCAGATGCATGAAATTAGCAAATCATCGGCATGTTTCGGACAATCATTTGAACAATATACTAGAAGATAACTCAATGGTTATTCAACTGTATGGTATGCTAGATCCTGGTCCTTTTATTAGTCCCAAGCACTATAAGGGGCCCGAAGTTGAAGACATAAGAGAAGTGGTTGAGTTTCTACGAAGGCTAACACTGCCTTATTATGAGGAAGCAAAACAATATTGGCATGATGCTGATGCAGATGAATATTTCTCGGGGTCTAATGAATTATCCAGTTATTTACCATACACACTGAAGAATATAATAGAAAGGTATGGTAACTAATAATACAGAAACTGATACAGCAAATGACCAACTGGAAAACCTGTAAAATCGGTGAAGTAGTAGAACTTAGCCAAGGTCTTGCAATTAATAGCAAGACAAAACACTTATTAGTGCCAAAAAGTACTTTACCTCTTCTTAAAATAAGAAACCTTATCAATGGTATAGAAGAAGAATACGTTGATGAAGATAAAGTATCAACTAAGTGTATAGCTATACCTGAAGACATTATTTATACAAGAACAGGGCAAGTGGGATTAGTATATACAGGTAAGATAGGTGTAGTTCATAACAATTGCTTTAAGGTTATACCTAATCAGGAGATAGATAGAATGTTCCTGTACTGGTTGCTGAAGCAAACTGAAATTATAGAAATTGCTAACAGTATAGCTTCAGGTTCAGTACAGAAAGACCTGAATCACACTGCTTTCAAAAGTATAGATATTTCATTTCCTGAAGACCTCCCTACCCAACGCCGCATAGCCGAAATTTTATCTGCACTGGATGATAAAATTGAGATGAACCGCCGCATGAACAAAACGCTGGAGCAAATGGCGCAAACGCTCTTCCGGCAGTATTTCGTGGATGGTATTGATAAAGAGAATCTGTCAAAGGGATGGCAAGAAGGGAAATTGAGCGATTTAGTTGATGTGAAAGGCGGCACAACACCTAGCACAAAACAGCGTGAGTTCTGGGATGGAAATATAAACTGGACTTCGCCTAAAGATTTATCATCAGTAAGATTTCCTGTCTTACTCAACACTGAAAAGAAAATTACAGCAGCCGGACTAAAGAAGATAAGCTCCGGTTTATTACCTGTTGGCACTTTGCTTCTTTCATCAAGAGCGCCAATAGGTTATTTGGCCATTACACAAATACCAGTAGCTATCAATCAAGGATACATTGCAATACTTTGCGAGAAAGGTTATTCAAACTATTTCATGCTTTACTGGCTGAAAGAGAACATGAGCACCATCATACAAAACGCAAACGGCTCTACTTTCCTTGAGATCAGCAAATCAGTTTTTAAAAATATAGCTCTAAGTATACCACCTATAGAGCTGGTAAAGGAGTTTGACGCCAAAGTTGATGCGCTTTTCCAAAAGTTAGTGCTTAACGAAAAGGAAATCAGTACACTTACTACTCTCCGCGACACCCTTCTTCCCAAACTCATGTCAGGAGAAATTGATGTCATGCAAACCAAACCAGCAGCGCTTTATGAGCCAGTACTTAGCTGAAGAAGCCATAGAGCAGGCGGCCATTGCCTGGCTGCGCGAGCAGGAGCCCTATACCTACCAACACGGCTCCGAGATAAAGCGCGACCTGAGCAAGGCCGTGCTCGAAGACGTATTCGAGGACTTTCTGCAGCGCCGCTACCCGCAGGTGCCGCAAAAGGTGCTGGCCGAGCTGAAGCAGGAGTTCCTCTACAACTCTGGCGCCGATCTGCACCAGCGCAACCACGCCTTCCACCTCAAGCTCAGCAAAGGCATCAGCAAAAGCTGGAAAGACGATACCGGCCGGCAGCACTTCGGTCACTTCTACCCTATTGATTACGAGGACGTTCACCAGAACGAATTTCTGGTGGTCAACCAGTTCACCATTATCGGCAAAAGCAAGCGCATCCCCGACCTCATTATTTTCGTGAACGGCCTGCCGCTGGTGCTCTTTGAGTTCAAAAACCTATTCAACCAGGACGCTACCGTAGAAGCTGCCTACAACCAGGTGCAGCACTATACCTACCAGATTCCGCAGCTCTTCGAGTACAACGCCCTCACGGTAGTCAGCGATGGCCAGACCACCCTGCACGGCATGTACAGCAGCGGTCTGGAGTGGTTCGCCGCCTGGAAAAGTATAGACGGTCGCGAAGTAGTGAACAACGGTTTTGCGCTGGAAACGCTCATTAAAGGTCTGCTCGTACCGGAGCGCCTGTTAGCTTACGTGCGCCACTACATCTTCCATGAGCTAGACAAGGGCCAGCTGGTAAAGAAAGGCGCCAAGTACCACCAGTTCTTCGGCATACAATACGCCCTGCAGGAAACGCTTAAGTCGGTGCGCCCTTATGGCGACGGCCGCATTGGCGTGGTATGGCACACCACCCGCTCCGGCAAAAGCATTACCATGGCCATTTACACCGGCATCCTGCGCCAGTTGCCCGAACTCAAGAACCCGACCATTGTGGTGCAGGTAGACCGCTTCGACCTCAACCGCCAGCTCTTCGACGATTTTGTGGCCGCCAAAGACCTGGTAGGCGACGTACAGATTGCCAACACCACCGACGAACTGCGTGCCCTCTTGAGCGGCGATGGAGGTGGCGTGGTGTTCAGCACCGTGCAGAAGTTCAACCTGAAAGACAACGCCAGCGGCCGCGAGCTGGAGCACCCCGTGCTGAGCACGCGCGACAACATCATCGTGATTGCCGACGAGTGCCACCGCACGCAGTACGGCCTCGTGCAGGGTTTTGCCAACAATCTGCGCCGCGCCCTGCCGCAGGCAAGTTTCATCGGCTTCACCGGCACGCCCGTCGACAGCAAAGACGCCGACACCGTAGCCGTGTTCGGCGACATCATCCATACCTACGACATCCGCCAGGCCACCGAAGACAAAGCCGTGGTGCCGATCTACTACGAGCCGCGTCTGGCCAAGCTGCACCTGGGCAATGCGCAGCTCGAAGAGGAAGCCGAAGAGATAACGGGCGGTCTGGAAGAAAGCGACAAGAACAAGATACTCTGGACTGCGATGGAAGACGCCGCCGGAGCCAAAGAGCGTGTAGAAGCCATTGCCCGCGACATCCTGCAGCATTATATTTCCCGCGCAGAAAAAGGCGCGAGTATAGAAGGCAAAGCCATGATCGTGTGCATGAGCCGCCGCAACTGCGTGAAGCTTTATGATGCTCTCACCGCACTGGAGGGCTGCCCCGAGGTAGCGATAATTATGACCACCAACATCGCCAAAGACCCGTATACGTGGCATCCGCATGTACGTGGTAAAGAGCAAATGGAGGCCGTGAAAGCCCGTTTCAAAGACCCGAACGATCCGCTCAAACTCGTAATTGTGCGCGACATGTGGCTCACCGGCTTCGACAACCCGGCCATGCATACCTTGTATGTCGACAAAGTGATGAGCGGCCACAACCTCATACAAGCAGTTAACCGCGTCGCCACCGTTTTCCGCGACAAGCCCAACGGCCTGATCGTCGACTACATCGGCATAGGTGACAAATTACGTGAGGCTACGAAGAAGTATACCTCCGCAGGTGGAGAGGGCAAAGTAGCGTTTGATATGGAAGAGGCGTTTGAGCTGGCGAGGGAGACCGTTAACCTGTTGCGAGCGATGTTGCCAGGTGGATGCTCCTACAGCAACTGGCCTGCCATGAACGCGGAGGAGCGAAGAGAACTGGCGCTTACGGTCCTGAATCATATGGTGGCAGACGATGACCGGTCCAATCGGTTTCTTTTGAATGAGAAGAAATTGAGCAGCCTTGTGCCCATCGTCAAGAGTCATGCAACCATACAGGAAATCGCCAACGATTATATTTTTTTTCAGAACATCGGTGTGATTGTTCGGAAAGCCAAAAACCCGGTCAGCAACATCCGTAAAAAGGAAGACCAGGTTAAAAACCTGATTCACCGAAGCATCGGAAGCGATAACGTGATTGATGTTTTTGAAATGGCCGGCATTGAGAGATTTGATATCTCTATTATTACCGATGCTTTTTTGGCGACAGCCAAAGAGAAGAAGTCCGGCAACGAATTAAAGCTGGAACTGATCAGGCAGCTCCTTAACAACGAGATTAAATTACGCTCCAGCAAAAACCTGGTGAAGTATAAAAAGCTGAAAGAATCGCTTGAAAAAATAATTCAGGATTATCATAACAACTTTTTCGATAACCTGGTAGCGCTGGAAAAACTCCGGCAGGAAGTGGCAAAGCCTCTGCAGGAAGAAGACCAACGCCGGAATCAGCTCGGATTAACTGATGAAGAAGAAGCGTTTTACGAAATACTGGCTAATCACCCGAACGCTTTGCAGGACTTTGACCTAATTAAAGACCTGGTGCAGAAGATATTGGCAGAGGTAAAAAGAAGTGCCCAACAACCCGACTGGTATAAAAAAGAAGACACCAAAGCCCAATTGATGCTGGCGGTAAAAAAGGTGCTGCGATTTAAAGTAAAGGCCGAGTTGCAGGAGATTCTGGAAGAAGTAATGGAACAAGCCGAGGCCCGATACAAACAGTATAATGTACATGCCGCGTAGGGACAGGTCGCGACCTGTCCAATCGTTCCCGAAAATCGTTCCCAATCGTTCCCGAAAATCGTTCCCAAACGTTACCGAAAATCATTCCCGAAAAAAATAATCCCCTAATCGTTCCACAAAAATTATTTCCTTTCCTTTCTGCTCCTGATGATGCTTTTGATTTGTTGATCGGGTTGGCTTGGGACAGGTCGCGACCTGTCCGTACGAGGTTTGGGGGCTTGGGCATAAAAAAGGCTCCTGCTTTCGCGGTGTGCGTTTGCAGGAGCCTTTTCTTTGTTTAAATCTCTGAAAGTTCTATTTCCCAACTGTTTCCAGCCACTTTCTTGCATTCACGAAAGCCTCCATCCACGGCGACACTTCATCCTGACGACCTTTCGGGTAATTGGCCCACTGCCATTGCAGCAGCGAACGCTCAATGTGCGGCATCATGACCAGGTGACGGCCAGTTTCGTCGCAAATCATGGCCGTATTATAGTCGGAGCCGTTCGGACACGCCGGGTAGGTTTCGTAGGCATACTTTGCCACGATCTGGTACTTATCTTCTAACATTGGCAGGCTAAAGCGGCCTTCGCCATGCGATACCCAAACACCCAGCGTGCTGCCAGCCAGGCTGGATAGCATAACCGATTTGTTTTCGCGGATGGTTAAAGACGTAAAGATGCTTTCGTGTTTCTGGCTCACGTTGTGCAGCATTTTAGGCTTCTTGTCATGGTCCAAGTTGATCAGGCCCAGCTCTACGAACAGCTGGCAGCCATTACAGATACCTACCGATAAGGTGTCTTCGCGCTTGAAGAAGTTCTCCAGGGCTAGTTTGGCCTTTTCGTTATATAAAAAGGCTCCTGCCCAACCTTTGGCAGAACCAAGTACATCGGAGTTAGAAAAGCCGCCGACAGCACCAATAAACTGAATATCTTCCAGCGTTTCTCTGCCACTGATCAGGTCGGTCATGTGCACGTCTTTTACATCGAAGCCGGCCAGGTACATGGCGTTAGCCATTTCACGTTCCGAATTGCTGCCTTTTTCGCGAATAATGGCTGCCTTTATTTTTGGCTTAGAGCTGTCAATCGCCGGCTTCTTCCCATCAAAATTCTCAGGGAACCGGTAGATCAGTTCGTGCTTCTTGTAGTTGTCGTAACGCTCTTTGGCACTCTTCTCACCACTTTGCCTGATATCGAGCAGATAAGAGGTTTTAAACCAGGTATCCCGAAGTTGTGCCACATCAAAAGTGTAACTCTCTGTTCCGTTTTGCAGCTCAAGTGTAGCTGTTGCAGTACTTACACCTAATTTGTGGAATGGAACCGCGTTCGCCTGCAGCGTAGCTTCTACATCGGCAGTCGCCTGAAATACGACACCAATGTTTTCAGCAAATAGCACTTTTATGCTGTCTGCCTCACCAAGCGAGGTCAGGTCGATGTTTGCACCAAGATTGTTATCGGCAAAACACATTTCGAGCAGCGTGGTAATAAGGCCGCCACTGCCAATATCGTGGCCTGCTGCTATTTTACCTTCTTTAATAAGCTGTTGCAACGTATTAAAGCTGTTCGTAAACAGTTCCGCATCGGTCACATCAGGCGTTTCGTTGCCTATTTTATTTACAATCTGCGCAAAAGAAGAGCCACCAAGTTTATAAGCGTCGTTGGAGAGGTTGATGTAGTAGATATTGCCACCATCTCGTTGCAACACGGGCTCTACCACTTGCCGTACATTACTGCAATTTCCGCCAGCCGATATAATGACCGTTCCGGGTGCTATCACATCCTCGTCTTTATACTTCTGCTTCATAGAAAGCGAGTCTTTACCGGTCGGGATGTTGATGCCCAGCGCAATAGCGAACTCAGAACAGGCTTCTACGGCTTTGTATAAACGGGCGTCTTCTCCAGGGTTTTTGGAGGCCCACATCCAGTTAGCCGAAAGTGAAACGCTTTTTAAACCATCTTTCAAAGGAGCCCAAACAATGTTAGAAAGCGCCTCACCAATGGCATTTCGGCTACCTGCTGCAGGATCAATTAAAGCCGAAACAGGTGCATGACCAACTGAGGTGGCAATACCTTCTTTCCCCTGAAAATCGAGTGCCATTACTCCGCAATTGTTCAGCGGTAACTGCAGCGGACCAGCACATTGCTGTTTAGCCACACGGCCACCCACGCAACGGTCTACTTTGTTTGTAAGCCAGTCTTTGCAGGCTACAGCTTCTAATTGCAGTACCTGCTCCAGGTAGTCATGCAGCTGGCTTTTATCGTAGGTTACCGGCTGGTAGGTTCTGGCAACTGTTTTGTCGGCCATCACTACTTTAGGTGAACTGCCGAACATATCGCTTAACTCCAAATCCATTGGTTTTGCACCACTGGATGCAGACTCAAAGGTAAAGCGATGGTCGCCGGTTACCTCTCCTACTGTGTACATCGGAGCACGCTCACGATCTGCTATTTTTTGCAAGGTGGCAATATCGTTCTCGCCTATCACCAGCCCCATCCGCTCCTGCGACTCGTTACCAATAATTTCTTTAGCCGAAAGCGTCGGGTCGCCAACCGGCAGTTTATCGAGGTCTATTTTACCGCCTGTTTCCTCTACTAATTCCGAAAGGCAGTTTAAGTGGCCCCCTGCACCATGGTCGTGAATAGAAACAATGGCATTGTGCTCGCTTTCTACCATACCACGAATAGCGTTGGCTGCGCGTTTCTGCATTTCGGGGTTGGAGCGCTGAATAGCATTTAATTCTATGCCGGAGCCATGCTGGCCTGTATCGGCAGACGATACGGCTGCACCGCCCATACCGATACGATAGTTTTCACCGCCCAGGATTACAATTTTATCGCCGGTTTGCGGCTGCTGCTTCTGTGCCTGGCTGGCTTTGCCATAGCCAACACCACCGGCCAGCATTATTACTTTGTCGTATCCTAACTTTCTGGGAGCTTCCAGGGCATCTGCTTTTTCGTCGTGTTCAAACGTTAAAACAGAACCTGAGATAAGCGGCTGTCCAAACTTATTGCCAAAATCGGTGGCACCGTTCGAGGCTTTTATCAGGATGTCCATCGGCGTTTGGTAAAGCCACTGTCTTTCCTGTGTTGCTTTTTCCCAGGGGCGGTCTTTCTCCAGCCGCGATAAGGCCGTCATGTACACAGCCGTTCCGGCCAGTGGCAATGCTCCCTGGCCACCTGCCAGCCTGTCTCTTATCTCTCCTCCTGAACCGGTTGCGGCCCCGTTAAATGGCTCAACTGTTGTCGGGAAGTTATGCGTTTCCGCTTTAATGGATATTACCGATTCGAAATCGCTTACCTGGTAGAAATCAGGTTCATCGGCTCGTTTTGGGGCAAACTGTTGCACCACCGGGCCTTTTATAAAAGCTACGTTATCTTTGTAAGCCGAAACAATGTCGTTCGGATGCGTTTCAGAAGTTTTGCGGATTAATTTGAAAAGTGAGCTTGGCTTCTCCTCGCCATCTATTACAAATTTGCCGTTGAAGATCTTGTGGCGGCAGTGCTCGGAGTTCACCTGCGAAAATCCGAACACTTCTGAGTCGGTAAGCGGGCGGCCTAACCTGTCGGCAAGCTGATTTAAGTAAGCCACTTCTTCGTCGCTGAGCGAGAGCCCCTCCTGCTTGTTGTAAGCAGCAATATCAGTTACCGGCACAATCGGCTCCGGCTGTATATGAATGGTGAAAATATCCTGATCGAGGCCCTGGTACTTTTGAGAAAGCATCGGGTCGAAATCATTAAAATCTTCTGCTACTACTTTAAACTCCTCTATCCGGATGATTCCCTGAATGTCCATGTTCTGGGTAATTTCCACGGCGTTGGTACTCCAAGGGGTGATCATGGCAGCACGGGGGCCAACAAAAAAGCCATGGAGCGTGGGTTCCTGTTTGCGAGTGGCATCTCCGAAAAGCCATTCAAGTTTTGAGATATCGGTAGAGGTTAATTCTCGCTCTGTCTGGATGGCGAAAACTGTTTCAGGCTGACTAAAAAAGAAGTGAAGCATGCTTAGTTTTTTTCAAGCCACAAAGTTAGGATTTAAATTTTGAAAATCGGACATATGGGCTTCAGGTATCCGGACATTTCTGTGGGTGCTGCCTCACCGGTAGTATTGTCTTCGGGTTCTGCCTAAGGAAAGGCTTCAGAAACCAGGTTTATCTGCAGACAACTTCTGTAGCCATGGAAATAACCTATGCCCTTGGCAAAATTCTGATCAGAAACCTTCTGGAGGGCATTTTCATTTGAATAATTTAAAATTTGTGAACAAAACCAGCTGGCTGGTTTATGTAAGTTACCAGTTCAAATGATGGTAAAGTAGCGACAAACACCCAAGCTAAACCAGACCCTGCGAAACAGCATACTGCACCAGCCCACCCGTGTTGTGTGTATTTGTTTTCTCCATAATTTTCTGACGGTGAGTATTAACCGTGTGGAAACTGATGAAAAGTTTATCAGCAATTAATTTGCTGCTATACCCTTCCGACATCAGTTTAACAATCTCCAATTCCCGCTTGCTCAGGCTTTTAATCGTGCTGCCCGCCTTGTTGTCTTCCACGGAAGTGAAGTGGTACACGCTAGTGCCAGAAGAGATAAAGGAGGTCGCTACATCGGAATGCTTCTTTAAGTGAGAAATATCAGAATAAACTATAAGCACATGCGTAATATTGCCATGGCTATCTGTTTGCAGCACCGAGTTTTGGGCCAGCACTCGCACCACTTTACCGCAGGGTTTAACAATCCTGAAATCATAGGAAAATTTATACTGCACCTGTTCTGCTAAGGGAACATGTAAAATAAAGTCCCAGATTTTCTTTATGAGCTTCCAGGAGTGCTGCAAATCTTCCGGATGGGCAATGGTGTTACTAAACGACAAACCATGTTGCAGGAATTCATTTTTGGAATACCCAAACAACTCGAATACATTGTCGCTTACAAACTCATACTGCTGTGTGCACAAATTAAGTACTTTAATTACACACGGCGAACTATTCAGCATGGCCAGCAGCAAAGGAGAATCCTGAAAAACATCTCCGTAGTTACCCGGAACTGAGGCACAGTTCCTGTTTCTCCAAACATTCACTAAGGACCTGTACTCTTCAGGTTCTGGCGTGGCATGTAACATAGTTGCGGATAATCCTTCTGCTAGTGCTTGCATGGCTTTTCAGTTATGTCTTCTATAGGAACTGTAGGGTTAGGAAACTTCAAGTTTTAAATTAGCTGTTAATGCACCTGGTAAAAGGAGTTTTTAGTCTCTCCAAAGCAGTACTTATGCCATTCTGCTACTGAATAATTGTCTTTTACTTCAGATAATAAAATATAAATAAAAATACATTTTTTATAACTAAAACAAAAGGAATATTCTTCACCAAAAGTAACATAATACTTTTATTCAAAATAATCTATAAATAATTATTAAATTATTATTACTCAAGCTATTAGGGGTTTAGAAGAGATTTATTTGCATTATAAACGATTCAAAGTAACACGGCAGGTCAAGCTCTAAATCGCAATAGAGAAAGTTATTGTATCCAGCGCACTAATTACCTAATGCTGCGTAAAACATTTTTATTTAAAATGAACAATCAAAACTCCTCTCTATGAAAACAAATTTGTTTAAGATTCCCCGTGGATTTTTTTGGTGTATGCTCCTGCTCCTATTGGGCTGTAACAGGGATGAAGAAGCAACTGAAACGTTTATCCAGAAGGTTGATGGAGAACCTTACAAAGGAACTGCTTCTATACAAGTTAACACTGGTAAAGGACCAGGTAACACAATTGAGGGGACAACGAGTTTCCAGTTGATGGATGTGAAAGGAGATTCGGCTACGATTGCCATTACAACGAAGCTTCCCAACAACAACACTCTCAATTTAAAAATAAAAGGAAAACAAGATGGTCAGGCATGGCAATCGGGCGAGAAGGAACTTACCTTTCATGTTTCTGCGCAAGGCATCATTAGCGGCGAAACAACTACTCCGCAGGAGAAATTTAAATTTGATGGCAGCCTTTCTGAAACAAATTTAGTCTTGAAAACACATATTGTGCAACTTGTACAGGTAGATGAATTTCCGGCGGGAACTGAACTGATGATAATGCACAATGCCCAGCGGGAACTGAAGCAAGGTGGCAATGGGTCGAGTGGCGGCTGTAACTTGGTATTACGTCCTATTTCCACACCTACGGGCCTAGTGATGGGGATGGTGCCCGAATGCGACTAATTGAGTTGTATCTGTTATTAATCTTTCAACCGACAGGGGCGCAGGCTACGGTAGTAAGTTTTTTTTAAGTTCTTCTGATTTTTATAAGTTCAAGACTTATCCGGACAAGTACAGAGGGTTATGAAAGGCCGTTTCACACTAGCGGGCTGAAAGGGTTGAATCTTTCAGCCCGTTTTGCTTTACCACTTTGCCAGCCTATCGTCTGGCAGAGTATTTTTAAAATACTGACCAGCAATTACCGTATTGCTGCTGACGTGCGCCAGGGTCTTGTTGAGCATTTTCCTTGTTTTAGCCTTGGTTACATCCAGGTAAACTCCCTGTAGTTTCTCTTCGTAAATCTGTTGGCCGTGCTGGTTGTAGAACCTGACGATAGAATAGTTTTTCTGGGTGAGGTTGGTTTCTACAACCCAACTTCCTTTACCCGGCTCTGGTGCCTGCGCCTTGGCAGACATGCCTGTTCCAAGCACAATGCTTAGGGCACAGACAGTTTTGGTTATTGCGTTTTTCATAGTTTTTAGGCTTGTACATACTTAAAAGTTTATAAAAATAAACATAACATTTATAACCTTTTCAATTTTTAGACAAAGGCTCCTAAAACCTGTCTATACAGGTAAAGAAAATCGATAAACCTATTTTTTCTGCCTAACAACTGATAGCTGCTATGGCACCATATTCCCGATTGCCAAAGAGGCAAATTAGCGTTGAACAATAAATTATTCAAATGAAAATGCTCTTCCAACGGAATTTTGGAGAATTATTGCCAAGGGTAAAAGTTGTTTACGCGTAGCCACAGTTGCCGCAGTACTTTCTGTTTGTCTTTCTGCGACAAAAAGCTTCTAAAACTACCCGAGTTCTTTTCTTTAGATAAGGAGAGTAACGCTGCTTGTGTTTGTTTCAGGTTTGAGTACCCTTATGTCCAGAACTCAAAGCGACAGCCAATAGGTGGGAGTAACAGAATGATTAGAAGAGTCTGAAAATTTTACCCACTACAAACATGGCAATGGTTAAGCCCAGAAAAACGTTGAACCAGATCCAGGCGGTACTGATTTTTTGCTCTTTCTCCAGTTCCTGAATTAAGAAGCGGTGGGCTAGCTGCTCTTTACTTAGCGTCTGCTGTAATGCTTTGTAGCGCTTGTTGGCTACTTCGAGGGCAGCGGTTCGGGCTTCTGTTGTCTGTTTTAGGGCTGCAATGGTTTCGTTATAAAAAGCTACTTCCGGGCATTTTACTTCAGACTTAACCCGAATAACTTTAGCAGGAACAGGAGCAACTTGTTGAGCCAGAGTATCTTTTGGAGCAGGAACAGGTACATGCACAGTTTCGGTTACACGAACGGTATCCCTGATCACTGTTTCAGTCTCTGTGGCTGGGTACCATGCTTTAAACTTTTCAGCCACCAGTTCCTCATGTTGCTCTTTTAGCCGGTCCTGTGTCTTTTCTGCGCGCTCTCTGTTTTTGGTGGCACGCTCTATCGACCTGTCTACGGAGCAGTTTATAAGCAGCAGAAAGAGAAACAGGTAGTAAAGTGGTTTCATAAAACAGGAAGATGCTAGGCGAAGTCGGCACTGGTTACCCATGAATGAGTGGTTTATTTTCCTGATAGAAGCTGTTCTGATAACGGCTACAGTGGCGTTGCTTGTATCATGTTTTCAAATTACTCATACCTACGTAAACTACCAATTTTCTTTGCATCTAAGGCAACAATCCATAACTTTCACATACTTTGGTTTTGATGCACAAGCGTTTATAAGTCACTTCATAACCTCCTGAGTTTTAAATTTGTGTAAGTGATGGAGCACGCGAACAAAGTAAGTATGTAAACTTTACCCTTGGCAGAATTCAGACGAAAAACCTTTTGAAGGCAGTTTTCATGTAAATAATTTGTAATCTATAGACAAAATGGTAGCCTATCTATAGATTCTACCTTACCAATCGGAATTTGAAATTGCACTGCCTCCTGTTAGAAGACACAAGACACAAGAATATCCATTATCCTGTTAAAACGTAAAAATCAACTGTTGATTTCCGATAAGTTGTGTCTCTACCTACAATATTAGAGCTTGCTAATGATAACGCGGTTCTTCCACACCTCCAGCCTTAGCTATGGCTACTTTATGTCAAATGTACTCTCATTAATGCCCAGCTTATTTTTTGAGTGCAGTTCTACCGGAAAGCCCCATAAGTGGCGGATATGTTTCAGGGTGGTTCTGGCAGTTTCAGCATCTAAGCGCCTATCGTTTTGAATGGTGTGGGTCAGGTACAATTTGCTTGTCTGGTGCAAGTCTACTTTGGTGACTTGTATGTTGGGCACATGCACCGACCTGTCATATTGGTTGCTTAGCTGTTCCCGCACCTTTTTGTAGCCACGCTCGTTGTGTATGGCTCCTATTTCGTAACTCGATTCCAGTTCGTTATCTACAATAGTAAACAGCCGCATGTCGCGCATAACCTTCGGCGACAGGTACTGCAGAATAAAACTGTCGTCGCGGAAGTTCTCCATCACATAATGCACCTGCTCCAGCCAGTCTTTACCGATCAGGTTCGGAAACCATTGCTTGTCTTCGGCGGTTGGCTCCTGGCAGATGCGTTTAATATCCATAAAAATATTGAACCCGAGGGTGTAAGGGTTCAGGCCAGAATAGTACTTGCTGTTGTACTCCGGCTGATACAACACCCCACTGTGGCTTTTAATAAACTCCAGCATAAAGCCATCGCTCACGTAGCCGTCTTCGAACATTTTATTAATTATGTGGTAATGCGTAAACGTGGCAAAGCCTTCGTTCATCACCTTAGTGGCTCCCTGCGGATAAAAATACTGTGCCACCTTCCGCACGATCCTGATAATTTCCCTTTTCCAGACAGGAAGTGCAGGAGCATATTTTTCGATAAAGTACAGGATGTTCTCTTCCGGCTCTTTCGGGAACCGCTGTTCTTCTTTGCTGCCTGGTTCCGGTAAATCAGCGGCTGCAGGTAAGGTTCTCCAGAGTTCGTTGTAATTTTCGCGCTTAATCGAAGTTAGTTTTTTCAGCCGCTCGTTCTCTGCCTTAGCCGATACTTTAGATGGCTTTTTGTATTTGTCTACGGCATGGTTCATGAGCGCATGGCAGGCATCGAGCACCTTTTCTACTTCTTCTTCACCAAATTCTTCTTCGCACTTCAGAATATATTCTCTGGCAAACACCATATAGTCTACAATAGAGTCGGCGGAGGTCCAGTCGAGGAACATGTAGTTGTTGGCGAAAAAGGCATTGTGGCCCTGGCAGGCATGGGCAATTACCAGCAACATCATGCAGGTAGAGTTGTTCTCCATGTTGTAGCTGATGCAGGGGTTCGAATTAATTACCAGCTCATAAGACAAGCCCATTCGCCCTTTGGTGTAGTTATTCTGGTTGAGCACAAAATCCTTCCCGAATTTCCAGTGCGGGTACGAGGTAGGCAAACCTGTAAGGGCGTAAGCATCGAGCATCTGCTCAGAAGTCACGATCTCGATTTGGTTCGGGTATGTTTTCAGCTTCAGGTACTCCCGCCCTATTCTGCCGATCACCTCATCTGCCGCCTCCAGCGTTTCGTAGTCCCAGTTCGGGTTACTGAAAAGCGCTTTGTATTTATCTTTGTCTGTCATATTTTTTTCCGTATCACGTATCAAGATACCCGTATCACGACACACGGTTTAAGTAGCACCACTCCTCTTAGCGATAAGGTCAATTGACAAAATGCAACCTGCTGTTCCAGATTTAAAACCTGCCCGCCAAAAGCTATTATTCTCGCTAAGTGGATTAAGAATTCACATCATTCTTTTGCACCTCCAGCCTAAGTAAATTTTTCAAAAACATGCTGGCTAGACCCTTGGATAATTTTTAATCTAAAACCTTCCGGAGGCTGTTTTCATTAGAATAATTCAGAAGCTGATCCTAAATCCTAATAACTTATCTGGCAAAGCTTCCTTGCATGCAAATATTACACAACCAGGTTGTTACTTAAATAAGATCGGCTGTTTATTCTGTTGATGATTAGCTTGATAAGCTTAATTTCCAGTTTTGAATTTACCTACAGATGGCGACACAACATATCGAAAATCAACAGATGATTTTTTTAATATCAACGGAGAGATTGAAAAAAGTCCTGTGTCCTGCATCTAAAAGCTCTGCAATTTCGAATTCCGGAAAATTATGAAGCCGACTTTAGGCACCAGTGGCCTTGTGCAATATACCTTATGCTTCACTCCTTTTCCGAAAGAGTCCCTGGAAAACCGGCCATATCTCGTAAACTTCGTTGATGTGCCTGATGGAGAACTCATCGTCGTTGCTGATTCTGTTGTAGGCTTGCCAAAGGTCGCTTTCGCGGCTCTTGTTATTAATTTCGATGTAGGCCATGTACTGAATGGCAGGAAGAATGGTCTCGAGTACCAGGTTCTTACACTCCCGGGCATCCTCTTTTGACCACACATCACCATCAGAAGCCTGACAGCAGTAAATGTTCCAGTTATCGTCGTACCGCTCCCGAATAATTTTGTCCATGAGTTTAAGTGAAGGGGCCACTACTGTACCGCCACTTTCCCGCGAGTTAAAAAACTCTTCTTCCTCCACTTCTTTGGCCTCCGTATGGTGCCGTATAAACACCAGTTCCACATTTTTGTAAAGCCTGGTCAGGAAAATATACAGCAAAGTAAAAAATCGTTTGGCAATGTCTTTTTCGTGGTAGCCCATAGAAGCCGAGACATCCATAATACAAAACATGACCGCAGAGGTAACCGGCACCGGCACGCGCTCAAAGTTGTTGTACCGCAGGTCTATATCTTCGAAAAAAGGAATGGTGGCTGCCTGTCGTTTTACCTTCTCCAGTTCCAGCGCCAGTGTGGCACGCTCCTCTGGGTCAGAAACAGCTGCCAGTTGCTCTTCCAGCTTCTTCAGTTTCACATCGAAAACTCCTTTCAAGGCCAGCCGCCTCCCCAGCGATTGCTGAAAACTGCTCTTCACGTTTAACCGCGAAGGCACACTGTCGCGGGTATAGCCGGCGCGTTTCATCTCGAAGGTCTCGGTGCTGTTCATGAGTTTCTTCACCATGTTGGGCAGCGCCAGGTCATCAAAAAAATATTGCAGAAACTCCTCCCGCGACAGCACCACCGTAAACTCATCTTCCGTTACCTCGGGGCTATTAGAGCCTTTGCCACCACCGCTGCCGCCCCCGCCTCCTTTTGGTTTCGGAATGCGGTCGCCCTGGTTATAGCGGTCGTTGCCTGGCTTCACGATCTGCTTTCGGCCCGTTTTGGGGTCGTGCCTGAACATCGGTTCTTCCAGCCCCCGCACAGGCACTTTTACGCTCCCGCCAGTTTTGCTGTCTTTTATGCTCTCCTGGCTCATGATATCAGGAATCGCTTTCTTTATCTGGCTTTCGACCCGCTTCAGAAATTTTTGCCGGTTCCCCGTCGATTTCCCTTTATCATTTTTCCTTCTGTCAACGATATGGCTCATGGTGCTTGAATTGAATTGTTGAAAAAATCTGCCGATCGTACGGATAGGTCGCAGTACGGACAGGTCGCGACCTGTCCCTGCATCAGGCCATTGTTTTCCGAACCCGCATAAACCAATCAACCAAAATCCTGATTTGCTTTTCGGTGTAGCCTCTGTCTTTCATCCTTCTGGTAAAATCCCTGTGCTTCTTCTCGTCTTCTTCGTTGGTTTTTACAGTAAAGGTCACTACAGGCAGCAGATCCTCGGTATTGGTGAAAATCTTCTTCTCAATTACATTCTTAATCTTTTCATAAGAGTCCCAGCGCGGACTTTTGCCACCGTGGTTGGCTTTGTGGCGCAGAAAGAAGTTTGTAACCTCGGCACGAAAATCTTTCGGATTGGCAATACCGGCTGGCTTCTCAATTTTCTCCAGCTCATCGTTTAAAATACTTCTATCGAAGATTTCGCCTGAATCCGGGTCGCGGTAATCGTTGTTCTGCATCCAGTGGTCGGCGTACACCACGTACTTCTCAAAAATGTTTTGCCCATACGAGCTGTACGATTCTATGTAGGCTTTCTGGATCTCATCAGAAATAAACTCGGCGTATTTGCTCACCAATACCGATTTAATCAGGTGCAGGTACTTGGTTTCGGTTTCTGGCGGAAGCATCATTTTAATAACCTCCTGCTCCAGCACATACAGCAGGTGCACGGGGTTAGCCGCAATCTCTTCGCTATCGAAGTTAAACACCTTCGAGAGTATTTTAAAAGCAAACCTGGTGGAGATACCTTGCATACCTTCATTTATACCGGCATCGTCGCGGTACTCTTGAATTGATTTGGCATTCGGATCGGTTTCGCGCAGAGTTTCGCCATTATATACCCGCATTTTAGAATAGATATGCGAGTTCTCCGGCTCCTTTAGCCGCGACATCACCGAAAATTCGGCCAGCAGTTCAATCGTTTTTGGGGCGCAAGGGGCATTTTTTAGCGAACTTTCCCTAATCAGCTTTTCGTAAATTTTTATTTCCTCGCTCACGCGCAGGCAGTAAGGCACCTGCACCTTGTAAATACGGTCCAGAAAGGCTTCATTCTTCTTATCGTTCAGAAACTTAGCCCATTCCGATTCGTTTGAGTGCGCCAGAATAATACCATCAAACGGAATAGCGCCAATCGGTTCTGTACCTTTGTAGTTTTTTTCCTGTGTGGCAGTGAGGAGCGGGTTCAGTACTTTTATAGGCGCTTTAAACATCTCCACAAACTCCAGCAAACCCTGGTTTGCCAGGCAGAGGCCACCGGTGTAGGAATAGGCATCTGGGTCGCTCTGCTGATACTCGGCCAGTTTCCGGATGTCTACTTTACCGACAAGTGTCGAAATATCCTGGTTATTTTCGTCGCCAGGTTCTGTTTTAGAAATGGCGATTTGCTCCTGAATAGAAGGATAAAGCTTTACGACTTTAAACTTGTTTATATCGCCGTCGAACTCGCGCAGCCTTTTAGAAGCCCAGGGGCTCATGCAGCCAGGCACATACCGGCCCGGAATATTATACTCCTCCTCCAGTTCTTCGGTATAATCGGCGAACAGCCCCAGCGGACTTTCAAACACCGGGCTGATCTGATCGCCGGCTTTAAGTGCGTAAATAGGGTGTTGCTGCATCAGGTGCTTCAGCTTTTCTGCCAAAGAACTTTTGCCGCCCCCAACTGGTCCCATCAGGTACAGTATCTGCTTCTTCTCCTCAAGCCCCTGCGCCGAGTGCCTGAAGTAAGACACGATTTGCTCAATGGTACTTTCCATGCCATAAAAATCTTTAAAGGCAGGGTATATCTTAATTCGCTTGTTAGAGAAAATTCTGCTCAGGACCGGGTCCTGCCGGGTATCCAGCACCTCCGGCTCCCCGATGGCATCGAGTATTCGCTCTGCTGGCTTGGCATACACTTTTGGGTCCTTCTTACACTCCTCAAGATAGGCAGCTACTGTCATCTCATTCATGGAGGCACTGTAATTAGTCTTGATCTTTTCTAAAATGTTCATAGGGTGCGTGGTCTTAACATTGTCAGAATTATTTTGTCAGAGAGCAGAAGCGGAATCTCAACCTGGGCCGTGAGTTTGGGCAACTGCTACGGAACGCATATAACAAAGGAAATGAAGCGGACGCCTTGCTGCGGCTCTGCTTCTACAACAGAAAATGGGATACTTTTGTGTACGGCGCCTGTCTTAGAGGATCAATGTCCTGAGGTCCCTGCTTTTCTGTCCGTCGGCGTCTGGTAATTACCTGTATAAGTGGCTGCCTGTAACAGCTCCTATAACGAAGTTATATTGTTTCTCATTGTAAGTGGCGAGTACAAACCTTTTAGAATGGCCCGCCAGCATTTATGCTATGCCATACCAACATCTGCACAAGGGCAACACACTATACCCTATGTTACTGCAAACGCATAAATTAGTTGCTTACCACCCTCAGTATTATAAAGTAGTGCAAAAATTTCTGGGTTAAAATTTTTAAGATAAGCTGCGCGGCTCTTTTAGAACACAATTCAAATATTTTAAATTCAAAATTGATAATATTTATTCTTCTTTTTCTAATGCTAATCTGAATAAGACATATTAGCATCTTCATCACTCATGCTGAAAACCTAAAAAACATTGCCGTTTGATTTCTGAAGTAGAAAAGGATGAACATCTTAGCCTACAACTTCTATGAACTACTATTGTCATTAAAAATTAAGGAGTCGATTTCAGAAAGTTGTATCGCAGTTTATAAGTTACAAAAAATTGTTGAGTTGCTAAACAGGATGTTGTAAAAATTAACACACCTTTTGTTAACTTTCAGAGGCAACTTGGCAGCACCAGAATTTATGAACCGTTTAGTACCCCAGGAAACAGCTTTGCAGGTGCTCCAGAAGCTATTGGCTGAAGGTTACGACCTTCGCTACCAGCCCGACAAGCACCGCACCACCGTACTCGACCCGGCCGGAAACGAACTGCTGCACTTCAGGCTTCCGCTTCTGCTGCCACCGCCTTCTATGCTTGGTCAGGTTACGCGCTGGGATATGCATTACATCATCCTGCTAATTCAGTCGGGCAGCTGTGCTGTTGGTTACTTTGAAAATGGTCAGAACCTCGACCACAAGGTTTTCAGGTCGTATATGGTGCGTAAAAAACAAGGCAAGAGCCAGGTAAAGTATTTAAAAACCAAAGGCAAGTCGAGGGCAGGCTCCAGGGTCCGGCTGGGCGAAACGCAGGAGTTTTTCGAAAATATTAATGAGCGGCTGCAGGAATATTTCGAGGAACACGAGATACACCGCATCGCCATGAGCTGCTCCAAAATCCTGATCCCGTACCTTTTCGATTCCAAAGTAGCTACTCCTTTTAACAAAAAGGACGAACGCCTCCTCAAAATTCCGAAGCACATTCACACGCCTATCTATGAGGTGCTACTGAACACGCATAAATTTCTTCTGAAAGGAGAACTGATCTACGACGTAAGCCAGCAACCACTAATCGACAGCTTATTACCTCCTCCTGAAACTGCTGCCTCAGACACCGACTGGGAATTTGAGGAGGAGGAAGCGGAGTATGAAAATGATGAGGAATTTGAAGACGAGGAAGAATAGTTAGTTTTGAGTGGCAGATAAGTTGATTTTCAACAGCTAGTAGCTAACCTTCAAGCTTAAGACGATTATTTTTCTGCAGCCAGCAATTATTCTAATGAAAACAGCTATCCAAAGCTTTTAAGGCCTTTTTTAGCTAAGGGTTGTGTGGTCTGGTTCTTAAAAAGTGCTTGTACAGAAAATCGAAGAAGAGTAAGCAAAGACAAAGGAGCAAGTATAATTTGAAGAGTTGGTGTGGTGCATGTTTATCAGTGGGTACATAAACATAGCGCGTTACACAAACGCTTAGGAAGAAGCAAAGCAGTAAAAACCCCATATACAACCAATTCCGAAGAAAATGTTTCAGTATACTTAAGCTGTAGCGGTTTCTCCATTCCGCCTTCACTATTTTACCCAGTAGCGGCCATAAAAACAGCAAAGGCAATGCATACAATCTCGATTCTACTGCCAAAGTAGTTGTTAGTACCACCGGCGTGTTTATAAAAAGTGTGATGAAAAAGGCTTTCAGCAAGCGTGTATCTTCCTTCCTCCTGTTATGGTTTTCTAAAAACCAATAGACCAGGTAGAGCTGTAGGCCCAGGGTTAAGAAAAAAGAAACAAATGTATTGACAGCGTGAGGAACACTCTGGAAGTTAAAACTGAAATGCAGCAAACGATCCCAGAAATCTATTTTTGAGCTTGGCCATATCTGCTGCTGCTGTATCAGGAAGTACAGGAAAATGATATAAACAGCTATGGGTGTGAGTAACAAGGCAATTTGCTTCAGCACCAGCACCTGAGGCTTATTTGCGTATTTTAATTTGCTCAGGAACAAATACAGCAAACCAGGCAAAAGAAGTATACTACTCTCGCGCACCATCAAACTCAGGCTGAAACAGACGAAGAAGGACAAGTACTTTTCTTTAAAAAAAGCAATCAGGCTCAGTAGCAGAAAGAAATATTGAGCAGGCTCATCATACGTATAAATTGGTGGGAAAAAGATGAAAAGAATGGTGAAACTACCGAAAAAGAAAAGCATGCTGCCAATTGCCTCAGCACCTGTACAGCCAATACACCTGGCCAGAAAATAAACTAACAAAGCGCAGGCAAACAGCAGCAGAAAATTCACAAAGATGAAGGCTTCTCCCAGGCTTAGTGTTGCATGCTGGTGCACCGATTCAATTAAATAAGTGCTGACTGGCCTTCTGGCGAAAGCAGGATGCGCCTTATGATAAGCAACCGCAGCTGCCAGATGGCTCTCAGAAATTTTATCCTTTGCCAGGTTTATCTCCGGTGTTCTAAAATTAAGAATGCTCGGAAAACTATCGGTTAGGTGCAGGGCAAGGATAAGCAAGGTAGCTGCCAAGGCTATGACTGCTGCCAGAAAATTATTTTTCATAAGTTAACTGAAAATCTGCAGCCAAGGCAATTGGCACCCTTGGGCCTAAACCAGGCAATTTCTTTTGGAAGACCGATTTCATCTGAAAAATTTGATGCGTAAGCTAAACCGTAAGCTCATACACCTCCTCCACTTTCGCGGGCTAGAGTTACCGGAAAAAGGCGGTAGTCTGTTAAATTGAGGGCATAATAGAAACCAACCCACCCGATAACCGGAAAATTGCCGGAGCTGCTGATGCCATCGCGGGCAGGCACTGAGAGCATGGCATTACCTGCATAAGAAAGGCCTTCTTTGCCAATGCCCAGCCTGCTGGCCACATGCTGCAAAAAGTCTGCTTTCTCCTGCTCCGACACATGGTAGCCAATTGTTTTTGTAACCGGTCCTGTAGCAGAGCTCTCACGCGCATACACAATAGAGGCATATTTGTCGAGGCTGATGAGGGGCAGCACCACCAGGGGCAACTCCTCGCTGGCAGCTACGGCACCAGCAGATTTCTCCCGCGCTTTTTTGGCAAGATCGGCAACATATTTTACCGGACCAGCCTGTTTTTGCTTTACCGTTTCGGGCTGCGGCCGCTTGGCGATGGGCTCAGGCGGTTGCTGCTCATGTGCTAGTGGCGCACCTGTTTCGTGCCGCTGGTGCACATCTATAATAATGCTGTAAGTAGATATAAAATGATCGGTGTGCTGCAAATGAAACAGCTCCAGCTCATGCAGCCGTTTTTTAGAAACCAGGTAATTATGAATGCGCTTGGTCTTTTCGTGTATGGCTCTGAACTTAGGCTCCTGTGGTGTGCCTTTGTAGCGGTTCTGGAGGTTCAGCAGCATGGTTAGGCGCGTATTGGAGTCGCGGATGTACTGCGCCGCCTTAACGTCTACCTGCACCGGTTGCCCAACAACCATTCTGCTGCCAGACTCCCCCCTCATACCGAAAAGAGAACGCAACATGTCTATCATTTAGATAATATTTTTTTGAGGTGCAGCGTCTCTATCTCTACCTGCACTTTTTCAGATGCTTTTATTGATTCGAAAAAATGATCGAGGTGCTCCTGGTATAAATCCAGCAGCGCGTCCTGCTCCGCTGTCAGAACGCGCTGCTGCTCGTGGGTTTGCGTTTTGTCTTTACTCCGCATTACTCTGTCTCGATCTGTTTAGACTTGCCAAACGACCCGATAATTTTACTGTTCAGCTCTTCCTGCACGGCGGCCAGCTCTTTTACAGCCTCTGCCCGCTTCTTGCTTCCTTCTTCCGATATTTTCAAGACTGCATCCAGCGTCTCCACCATGTCGCGGTTTACCTTTTTCAGGGTTTCCACATCCACAATGCCTCGCTCATTCTCCTGGGCAGCCACCACCACATTAGTTTTAAGCAGCTGCGAGTTCTTGAGCAGCATTTCGTTGGTGGTGTCAGTTACCTTTTTCTGAATCTCAAGGGCCTTTCGCTGCTTCTCCAGGCCTAGCGCAATGGCTACCTGCTGGCGCCACACCGGAATTACGGTAACAATGGAGTTCTGAATTTTCTGGGCCAGCACATCGTTCGTCGTCTGTATCATCCGGATCTGCGGCATAGATTGCGTAGCAATGGTATGCGAGAGCGTGAAGTCGTGTACCTTTTTCTCCAGCCGCTCCTTAAAGGCAATCATGTCGCTCAGGCGCTGCACAGCCAGCTCGTCCTGGTCGCTGCTTTCTACTTCGGCCTGCAGTTTAGGTATGGTTACCGTTTCAATCTCCTCGATTTTCATTTTACCGGCCGCTATAACCGAACGAATTTCGTAGATGTACTCTACCGCCTGGTTAAACATAACCTCCAGGCTGGTGCTGTCTTTTAAAACGCTTTGCCTTGTCTTCTCCAGCTTCACCACCACATCATCCACATTCTCCGAAATAGAGTTGTACTGGCTGGCTATCCGCTTCGACTTGTCCACGAATTTCTTCATAAACGGTATGCGCGAGAGCATGCCGGGCTTTTCGGCCTCGTCTATCTTCACCATGTTTATCTGGTTCAGCAGCTCGTTTATGGCGGCACCGGCATCGCCAGAGTCTTTCACTTTAACCTTGGTCAGGAGCTCGTTCGAGTAGTAGCCCAGCTTGCGCTGCGTTTCCACACCAAAATTGCTTAGCGACTCAGGTTTTGTCGGATCTATGGTTTTCGCCATTGCCAGGGCCTTCTGCTGTATCAGCTCCTTGTTTTCGGCAATCGATACGGGGGTTTTCTCCATCTTATTTTGTTTCTAAAGTAGGTTGTGGTGGGTTAGTGTTACGGAGTTCAGGTATTTTTTAATGTTTTCGTGGCGCTCGGTTACCTCATACCACTCTATTTCGTTTAGCGGCAGGTACTCGCCCAGGAGCCCGTGCACCTCTTTCAGCAGGGCATCACCTTTTTTGGTTCTGAAATCAGGGTTTTTATAAAAGGCGCTCAAATACTGCACCTTTACCTGCCCGTTCTGTGTCACGGCCAGTTCCCTTATTTCCACCACCAGCTCCGACGATTTGTTGTTGTCCGTCACGATGGTGCGGTAAACGCCTTTGTTACCTTCTTCCAGTGCCGCAATGCATTTTTGTTTTACATCTATAAGCGCTGATCGCAATCGCTGGTTTGGCCTGATGTGGTGCCCGTAAATATATCCCAGCACTAATGCTATTACAAACGTCAAAAAAATTGCCATCCTGTTTTAATTTTTACTTTTGAAATTGATCTTCCTGTATATACGCGGAACGCAGCCAGCCGGTCAGACATTGTTAGCGAAGAAGCAGAACTTATAAATATTGGGTATACTTGGACTTTTCTGCTGCATTTACTGTCCTTCTATTCTGATACAATATAATTATTTTTCACCACAAACCCGATGCAGTCGCTTAAATTAACCTTGAAAGCAGATTATAGCACAGCTTCTTCTAATAAAAAAATCGAAATCAACATCTGCTGCTATCACTGCTAAACAAGGGGCTATGCAAACTTGAACCCAGAGCTGCCACTGCTTTAGGATCTCACCCACAAGATGCCGAAGGGATGACAAAGTGGGGGCTGACGGAGAACTAATATGTATTTCGCTTTTGCCGCATAACTTGAATTAATAATAAAAAATTAAAAAAAAAGATTTCAAACATTTTGATACTTATCGAATTGTCGTACCTTTGAATTGAGTTCAGCGCCATGACACACGATACCAAACGACTTACCCGCATCATGAAAGCCCTTGCTAATGAAAACAGGCTGGAGCTTTACCTGCAAATCAGGCGGCAGGAGGCGGTGGCAGTGGCTGTACCTACCGGCTGCGAATGTTTTGTGAGCGACATAGCGGCTAAAATGAAGATCGGGGCTCCTACTATTTCGCATCACATAAAAGAACTGGAGTCGGCAGAGCTGATAACAGTACAGAAAGTGGGCAAACAGATTACGGCAGCCATTAACGAAGAAACATTACGTTACCTGCAGACAATTTTCAAAGTTTAAAAAATTTACTTAAACATTTCGATACTTATCAAATTATTAAATTGAAACCTTACATAAACTTTACAGCTTCTGCAGCATCAAGAATCAACTGCCGGGTTCATGTCAAATTTTTCAAATAAAAATGGCCTTCCAAAGTAAAAACAGGCAAAAGTTGTCAAGGGTCCGGAAGCACGAGTTAATAGAGATGCCAAAGTGCCAGCAGGTACCATAAAGCCTTTCTAGCAGTTATCATCCTGCCGTAAGTACCATAAAATAAAACTATGCAATCACTAAAAAAAACATTAAAAATGATAGGAATACTAATTGGCAGCTTCTTCGGTGTTATCATTCTCGGAGGTGCTATTTTCATGAACGTGAGTCCTCAGTTTGGTGGCAAACCCACTACTGCTCAACAAGCTAGTTTTAAGGAGCTAAGCTATTACGACGATGGCAAATTCCAGAACCAGGTGCCTACCTCAATGGACATGAGCTTTGGAGAAACGGTTAGCACCATGCGCGATTTTATAAAAGGAGACCCCAGTCGCCAGCCGAGCCACCAGTTGCCGGTACACAAACTAGACTCGCTGTCAATTGCAGACCGGTCTGCCGACGAAGCACGGCTAACCTGGTTTGGCCATTCGGCTTTTCTGCTGGAGCTGGAAGGAAAAAACATTCTGCTCGATCCGATGCTGGGCGAGTCGCCTTCGCCGGTCCCGTTCTTTGGCTCTAAACGCTATGCTGCTGATATACCCATAGATGTAGCTAAACTGCCACACATCGATGCAGTTATTATTTCGCACGACCACTACGACCACCTCGACTACAGTTCTATACAGAAGCTGAAAGATAAGGTAGATGCGTTTTACACGCCCCTGGGCGTTGGCGCTCACCTGGCAGCATGGGGTATTGACGAAAAGAAGATTCATGAAATGAAGTGGGGCGACGAGGCGACACATGGTGGCTTCACCTTTATCTGTACACCAGCCAGGCACTTTTCAGGCAGAGGCCTTTTCGACCGCTTCTCAACCTTATGGGCATCGTGGGTTATAAAATCTGGTAGCAAGAACCTGTACTTTAGTGGCGACAGTGGCTATGGCCCTCACTTTAAAGAAATCGGTGAGAAATACGGACCTTTCGACATTGCCATGATGGAATGCGGCCAATACAACGAGCGCTGGGAGAACATCCATATGTTTCCGGAGCAGACGGTGCAGGCGTTTCTGGACGTGCAGGGCAAGCTGCTGATGCCCATCCATTGGGGAGCATTTTCACTGGCCCTCCACTCCTGGACCGACCCTATAGAGCGTGCAAGTGCCAAAGCAAAGGAGCTGAACGTAAACATGGCCACACCCCGCATCGGAGAAACCATCGACCTGAACCAAACCGCCTCCTATACCACCCGCTGGTGGGAACAGCAATAACACTGGAAGAAGGACCCCGCAACTAAATTATTGGCATAAAAAAGGCCTCTGGAAGCTTTTTAAAGAAAATTTAGCCAAGGGTCCTTAAACAGTTAGCTACTTTTAGCTCTTTCATGACTTGCTAAATTTTCAGATTGTACTGCTTTGAGAAACAGGAAAAGCGATGACGAAATTCGTATCACGACCTAATATTTTTTCCTGCTGTTTGAATTATTTTGGAGAACTGGACGGCCAAGACCTCGCAGCGTGCGCAGCTCCTGCGAGCGTCTGAAGGAACAATTGCAGGTTCCTGAAACGAAAAACTTACGGCAACTGGAGCAGTAGTAAATTTTGAAATGTGGCGGTGCAGTTTAGACACAGTGGCATCGGTAATTACGTTGAAGTAGTTACCGGTGCTGTTCATAGGTATTAGCCTGCAACGCGCTACGCAGCTTTTGAACCTGCTCCTCTGTCAGGTCATCAGCTGCAGCTACCTGTATTGCCTCCTGCAGCTGCTTTTGCGTTCGGATACCTACCACTGCCGAGGTAATAGCCGGGTGGTGCAACACAAAACGGGCTGCCACCTCTGCCTCACTCCGCTCCTGCCCTGCCACCTCCGCAACAGCCGCAGCAGCTGCAGTAACCTGCCCTCCGGAATACCCCAGGTATGGCTTCGGAGATTTGCCCAGCAGCAAGCCTTGTGCATAACTGCCCCTTGCCAGCACACCTACTCCATTTTCCTGCAACAGCGCCAGGCTTTCCTCTTCAGGCCGACGGTCCAGGAGGCTGTACTGCATCATCACGCTTACCAGCTTCGAGCGCTGCACATACTCCCGAATTACATTTGGCCTGATGGAGGAAATACCATAATACCTGATTTTGCCTTGCTGCTGCAGCATTTCGAAAGCTTCTATAGTTTCGTCGATGGGATCCTCTAAAGTGCCTCCGTGCAGTTGGTAAAGGTCGATGTAATCTGTCTGGAGCCGCTTCAGGCTTTTTTCAACCGCTTGTAAAATGTAAGCTTTGGTCGGGTTCCAGTCCCAGCCATTGCCATCGAGGCGCATCTGGTTACCTACTTTTGTGGCCAGCACGACCTTATCGCGCATGCCTTTAAAGGCATTTCCAACAAGTGCCTCGTTCTGGCCGTTCTGGTACAGGTCAGCGGTATCGAAAAAATTAATACCTTGATCCAGCGCTTTGTGGAGTAAGGCTTTGCCGGCTTTATCGTCATCACCTAACGACATGCAACCAAAGCTAATTTCACTTACCTGCAGGTCCGATTTACCGAGCAATTTGTAGTTCATGCTGCTATTTTTTAGATAGTTTGTAAAAAGAGGAGGGAAAAAACCTGTTGGCTCCTTCCCTCCTACAATGGGCAGGCAGTATTTACCTGCTGCTTTTTCAGTTTTTGTTTCTATAGTTTCCTAAGAATCCGGGTTATATTTTTTAAAGAAATCGCGGGCACTCTTGTCACCTTTGCGCACAAAAGGCCTGATAATAAGGCGCGTGCCACGCTCAAAGGTAAAGAACCTGTACATCCAGTTACTGATAACTACGAGCTTGTTCCGGAAACCGACCAGGTACATGATGTGCACAAATAACCAGATAATCCAGGCGAAGAAACCACTCAGGTGCAGGTTACCCGGCAGGTCGGCTACAGCACGGTTACGGCCAATAATAGCCAGCGAGCCTTTGTCGAGGTACTCGAAGGGCTCCAGCTTCTCGCCCTTTATTAGCCGTCTCAGGTTTTTAGCGAGCAATTTACCTTGCTGCATGGCAGGCTGTGCCACCCCCGGATGCCCACGCGGGTACTTCTCGGTTTTCATAAAAGCAATATCGCCTATGGCGAAAATATTATTGAAGCCAATTACCTGGCTAAAAGGGTTCACCAGAATACGGCCACGCTCCACCGATTCAGCAGGTAAACCATCGACCAAGGCTCCTGATACACCGGCAGCCCAGATCAGCGTATGCGCTTTTATCTGTTCGCCTCCCTTCAGCATTACCGTGAGCCCGTCATAAGACTCCACCAATGTGCTCAGCTTTACAACAATGCCAAGCTTTTCGAGGTAACGGTGTGTTTTCTCACTCGATTTGGGGTCCATGGGCGGTAACACCCTGTCCAGACCTTCGATCAGGTAAATATTCATTTTACTGAAATCAAGGCCGGGATAATCGGTTGGTAAAATGTGTGTCCGCATTTCTGCCAGCGCACCAGCCAGTTCCACACCGGTAGGCCCTCCTCCTACTATCACAAAGTTTAGCAGGCTGTGCCGTATTTCCTGGTCTTTGGTCATGCTGGCCTGTTCGAAACACTGCAGCAGTTGGCTACGCAGGTTCAGGGCATCCGGAATGTGCTTAAGCGGAAAAGAATACCGCTGAATTTGCTCATTACCGAAAAAGTTAGGCTTGGTGCCGGTGGCTATTACCAGGTAATCGTACTGCAGGTCGCCGATGAGCGTGGCAACCGTGTTGGTAGCATGGTAAATACCTGTTACGCGCACCAGCCGGAAATGAAAATCCTCATAATCGTCGGAGCCGAACATTTTACGAAGTGGTTCTGCAATAGCATCTGGTTCGAGGCCGGCCGTAGCCACCTGGTAGAGCAGAGGCCAGAAACCATGGTAATTCTGTTTATCGAACATCACTACCTGAAAATGTTTGCCCGAAAGCTTTTTGGCGAGGTTAATCCCACCAAATCCACCACCAATTATTACAACTCTGGGCTTGGTTGTGTCTGGTATGTTTAAGGAGAGCTTGTCGAAATTGAGCATAGGTTGTACGGTATATTTTTGGCTGAAAACAGCTGCAGTTTATATGGGGTCTGCAACTTTTCAGGTGTTTACGGTAAATGGCAACAAAGATTTATTTTACCCGATCAAATATTAATTTTTTCTGCTATTACAGCCCCATTGGCGGCACTCCGGCCTTAGGAGTGAGTGAGTGAGAGGGTCTTTTGTTTTATCCTGTTATGTTGCATGAAACCTCATAAAGATCATCCTGCTAACCTGGAGCTATAAATTTTTCTTGTTTTCTCACATACTCACTTATTCTCACCTCCAAAAGTCTGCGCCTTACTTGTTTCATGGAAGCGCTGCGTTAACAGATTATTCTAATGAAAATGGCCTCCGGAGAAGAAAAGGCCTAAAAGTATCCAAGGGTCAGGGGCCTTTATCTAGGTTTGGCGCGCTCGTATTGCAGCGGCCACTGAGGGCTAGCTTGCAACTCATGAGCGGCGTGTAGCGGGAAGTAAGGATCTCGCAGAAACTCCCGGGCCAGTAACACCAGGTCAGCTTTACCGTCGGCAATAATTCTCTCCGCCTGCTTTGCATCAGTTATCAGGCCGACAGCACCTGTTCGTACGCCCGCTTCTTTTTTAATGCGTTCGGCAAACGGAACCTGGTAGCCCGGCTCCACCGGAATTTTAGCTGCTGGCACGTTACCGCCGGTAGAGCAGTCAATTAAATCTACACCGTTCTCCTGCAGCACCTTTGCCAGCCTTACAGAGTCTTCTGCAGTCCAGCCGCCCTCTGTCCAGTCGGTAGCCGATAACCTTACAAACAGCGGAAACTCCTCCGGCCAGACGCAGCGAATCGCCAGTGTCACTTCTGTTATAAGCCGGATGCGGTTTTCGAAGGAGCCGCCGTAGTCGTCGGTGCGGGTGTTGCTCAGTGGCGACAGAAACTCGTGCAGCAGGTACCCATGCGCCCCATGAATTTCTAGCACCTGAAACCCTGCTTCCAGAGCACGACTGGCAGCTGCTTTAAAACTGGTAATAACCTGCTGTATTTCCGTTACCGTTAAGGCATGTGGCGCAGGCTCTTGTTCTGAAAAAGGTATGGCGCTGGGCGCTACTGTTTCCCAACCGTTTTGCTCTGCGACAGGTATGGCTGCTCCACCTTTCCAGGGGCTTTGGTGGCTGGCTTTCCGGCCGGCATGGGCTAGCTGTATGCCCGGAACGGCACCGTGCTGCTTCATAAACCCGCTAATTTTGCGCAACCCTTCTATGTGTTCATCCTTCCAGATACCCAGGTCATCGGGCGTAATTCTGCCCTCCGGGGCTACTGCTGTCGCCTCCACCAGAATTAAACCGGCACCTCCTACTGCCCTGCTACCATAGTGTACAAAATGCCAATCGTTTACAAACCCATCCTCGCTGCTGTACATGCACATCGGCGACATGGCAATTCTGTTCTTTAAAGTTACTTCTCGTATAGTAAGTGGCTGAAATAATGCTGACATATCTTCATTTTTATTTTGACTGCTACTTTAGGCCGGCTCCGGCAGCTGTTAGTAAGCATACGGCAAATCTAGCAAATCAATTACATGTATATACATTATTTGTATAGAAAATTTTCCGACTGCCTTTCAACTTTATACTGCCAACAGTTATAGAAAGGAGGTTTGCCACTTTATGGCTGTTATGGGAGAAGCAGTAGCTGGAGTTTGCAGGCAGTTATACCTTTTAAAGCAGGTCATACCCTTGGCAGAAAACAGGCAAAAACTCTTCCGAAGGCTATTTTTATTCGAATAAATTGAGTCTGGCAGTTTCTGTTCACCTAACATCATAAAAATTGACTTCATAAACCAGCTAAAGGAACAGCCCTAAAAACAAAAAGGCTTCCCGGAAAAACCGGGAAGCCTCTGAACTAGCTTTGTGTTGTGATTATATGTATCGGTTGATCAGGTTTTCGAGGTACTCTTGTTTGCCGCTGCGCGTCTCCGGCTCACCGTGCTCTATGGCATAGGCCCGCAGATCTTCCAGGCTCAGTTTACCTTCCTCAAATGCTTTGCCTTTACCGCTGTCGAAAGAGGCGTATCGCTCTTCTCTTATTTTCTTATAATCTGATTTCTGCAGAATATTATCGGCTGTTACAAGTGCTCTTGCAAAGGCATCGGCACCACCAATGTGCGCGTAGAACAGGTCGGCAGGGTCGGTGGAGTTTCTTCTGATTTTGGCATCGAAATTAATACCGCCTCCTTTAAAGCCACCAGCCTGCAAAATTATCAGCATCGCCTCTGTAAGTTCGTTTATGTTTACCGGGAACTGGTCGGTATCCCAGCCGTTCTGATAGTCACCACGGTTGGCATCTATAGAACCTAACAAGCCAGCATCTACAGCTACCTGCAGCTCGTGCTCAAAGGTATGGCCGGCCAGGGTGGCATGGTTCACTTCCAGGTTCAGGCTGAAATCGTTGAGCAGGTCGTGCTGGCGCAGGAAACCAATTACTGTTTCCGCATCAAAATCATATTGGTGCTTCGATGGCTCGGCTGGTTTCGGCTCAATAAAGAACTGGCCTTTAAACCCTTGCTTGCGGGCATAGTCTTTGGCCGCGTGCAGGAACTGGGCAAAGTGCTCTTTCTCGCGTTTCATGTTGGTGTTGAGCAGGGTCATGTAACCTTCTCTTCCTCCCCAGAACACGTAGTTCTCGCCATTTAAGGCAATAGTCGCATCAAGGGCAGCTTTTACCTGGGCTGCACCATGCGCCAGCACATGAAAATCTGGGTTTGTAGAAGCTCCGTTCATGTACCTGCTGTGCGAGAACAGGTTGGCTGTGCCCCATAAAAGCTTCATGCCGCTTTCTTTTTGCTTCTGTTGCGCGTACTCCACCAGGGTCTGCAGCCGGCGCTCGTTCTCTACCACATCATTGCCGTAATCCACCACATCCACATCATGGAAACAGTAGTATGGCATGTTGATTTTGGTCATAAACTCAAAAGCGGCATCCATCTTGTCTTTCGCTCTTTCTACAGCATCCGATTTTTCATCCCATGGGAAAACATGCGTAGCGCCGCCAAAAGGGTCGGAGCCGTTGCCGTTAAATGAGTGCCAGTAAGCTACTGCAAAGCGCAGGTGCTCTTTCATGGTTTTGCCTGCTACCACGCGGTTCTCGTCGTACCAGCGGTAAGCCAGCGGATTATCAGACTCAAGGCCTTCGAACTGAATCTGGCCAATTCCTTTAAAAAACTCTTTGTCGCCTAAAACTATGTTTGCCATGTTGTTTTGTGTTTTCTACTGTTGATGTGATAATTAAATTCTGGTTAGTTTATCTTGCAGAAGCGTTTTCCACTCCTGGTATACCGGCTCGTATTGTGCGGCCGTCTGGGGTTCTATTAACTGCAAAGGGTGTGTGTTACTGAAAGCTTCGTCGCCGGAGGCATAGGTTTTTGCCCCAATTCCTGCACCCAAAGCTGCGCCAACGCTACCATCGCTTGGGTATAGCTCCACCGGCACGTTGGTGGCATTAACAAACGCTTCGGTAAACAGCGGGCTTAAAAACATATTAGCTCTGCCTGCCCTGATAACCGTAGGATTCATGCCGTTTTCGCGCATAATATCGAGGCCATACCGGAAGGCAAATGCAATGCCTTCCTGCACCGCCCTGAAAATGTGCGGCTGCGTGTGCTTGTAAAGGTCGATGTTCTCGAAATGAGCACCTATTATTTTGTTGTTGAGCATGCGCTCTGCACCGTTGCCAAAAGGCAGCACCCGCAGCCCATCGCTGCCGATAGCCACCTGGCTGCCGAGGCTGTTCATGTCGGCGTAGCTGATGCTGGAACCGATCATATCTTTTGTCCAGCGGTTCAGAATGCCGGTGCCGTTAATGCATAGCAGCACCCCTACCCGCTTCTCATGGCTGGCATAGTTAACGTGCGCAAATGTGTTTACCCGCGACTGCGGATCATATACCAGTTGGTCGCTTACGCCATAAATTACGCCTGATGTTCCTGCCGTGGCAGCGACTTCGCCTGGTTTCAGCACGTTTAACGAAAGCGCGTTGTTCGGCTGATCACCTGATTTATACGTTACCGGAATTCCTTCTGAAAGGCCTAAAGTTGCCGCGATCTCACGCTTCAGCTGCCCATGCTCCGAAAACACTGGTTTGATCTCCGGAATCAGCGCCTTGTCGAAGCCAAAGTACCCGAGCACATCTTCCGAGAGCTGGTCCTCCTGAAAATCCCAGAAAACTCCTTCCGAAAGCGCAGAAATACTGGTAGTGATCTCGCCTGTGAGTTTCATGGAAATAAAATCGCCGGGAAGCATGGCTTTATATATCTGCTCGTATTTTTCAGGTTCGTTTTGCTTTACCCAGGCCAATTTAGATGCCGTGAAGTTTCCTGGCGAGTTGAGCAGGTGCGCCAGGCTTCGCTCTTCGCCGATGGCTTGCAGGGCTCCCTCGCCTATGGCCACAGCCCGGCTGTCGCACCAGATAATGGAATCGCGGATTACACGCTGCTCCCGGTCTACCACTACCAGTCCGTGCATTTGGTAGGCAATGCCAATGGAGCCTATGTCTGCAGGATTAAACCCGGCGTTTGCATTCACTTTTTTTATGGCGGCCTGCACATGCTCCCACCACATATCGGGCGACTGCTCTGCCCACCCCGCCTGGTGCGCGATAATGCCTGACTCTACTTCAGGATATTGTGCCGAAGCCACACACTGCTGGGTGGCAGCATCTACTACCGACACTTTAATGGACGAAGTGCCAACATCTATTCCTAATAGGAGCATATTTTACGAATTTTTAACAGCTTAAATCAACCCATACTTTAGCAGGTTTATAACACTTTCCTGGGCTAATGCGCATAAGTTTATGCCAACGTTGGCATAAACTTAAAAGAAAGTTTTGAAATCCAAAAATTTATCTGCAATTATGTTTAAATTATTTTTCTTTAACGATTAAACATGTAGAAGAAAGGCAACCTTCATCTACCTTTGTAAAAGCGCCATAGCATAACCAAAAAGACAAAAAGTGCAGAAAGTAACCATCCATGATATTGCCCGCGAACTGAACATAACCTTTTCTACGGTGGCAAGAGCCCTAAACGACCACCCCGCCATTAGTGTAACCACCAAAGAGGCTGTGCGCGAAACTGCTAAACGACTCGGGTACCGGCAAAATAAAGTAGCCTCCTCCTTACGCTCCGGTCGCACCAATATTATAGGCGTGGTGGTGCCGAGCCTCGATGTCTCCTTCTTCAGCTCCGTAGTACACGGTATTGAGCGCGTTATGCATGAGAATGGCTACAGTATCCTGCTCTACCAGTCTAACGAATCGCTGAAGCAGGAAACGAAAGGAATTGCCACTTTTCTGGCATCGCGGGTAGATGGTATTATTGCCTCTGTAACGGCAGAAACTTTTCAGTACGAGCACTACACTGAAATAAAGAAACGGAATGTGCCCTTGCTCTTTTTCGACCGGACATTAGATGAACTCCAGGTGCCATCCGTTACGATCAACGACTATAAAGGAGGGTTTATGGCCACAGAGCACCTGATCCGGAAAGGCTATAAACGCATTGTGCACATCTCTTCGGAGCGGAACCTGCCTATTTTTAGCGAACGGCTACGCGGCTACACTGATGCCCTGGCGTATTACGATCTGCCTTTTGATGAGAACCTGGTTTTCAGGGGAAACATATCGATGGAATATGGAAAGACCTGTGTGGATGCGCTACTGGAAAAGCAGGTACAGTTCGATGCCATTTTTGCACTCGAAGATTATATGGCCATGGGTGCCATACACCAGCTATTAGCGCATGGCATTACGGTACCCGACCAGGTGGGCGTTATTGGGTTTGCAAACGAAGCTTTTGGAGCCTACATCACTCCTACCCTCTCAACTATAGATCAGCAAACCGTGAAAATGGGCGAGGAAGTAGCTAATTTATTTCTGAAGCTGTCAAAAAACAAAAAGTTTTATGAAGCAGAACCGGAACGTGTGGTGCTGGAACCTTTGCTCATGATCAGGCAATCTACAGCCAGGTAAGTACAATAAAGGTTTATTACCGGAAAGCAGTAGTGTTTAAATGACGTGCAAATGGCTATACAACTAATTACTAATGTTACGCACTAATTTTTTTGTCTCCTTTGAAAACTCATTTTACAGGGAAAAATCCAGCACTTAGTGCAAAGTGTTTTTCGCTAGTGCAGGCTTACAGGTCGTAACATTATCCCGAAAACTCTGGGTAAAATCAGGTTAGGGCAAGCTGACTCTTTACAATCTATAACTAAACGCGTCTCTTATTTCATCTATTTTACACCAGCGGCCTACGAGCCGTTAAGTGCATGCAATAAAAAATATATCGGGCAGACCCTTGGCAAAATTCGGACGAAAATCCTTTGGAAGGTTATTTTCATTCGAATAATTTGAGAGCATAACATATTACGAGCTATTGTTATAGCTATTTTTCTATGTATACCGCAAGTTTAGGCGCAGCCGCAACTAGTGGGAGAAATGAGGCAAGTTATCAACTTGCGCAAAAGTGAAAGCAGGAGGTATTCGCTAGTTTTGAAAACTTGCCATTATGTTAAACCACAAGTTACGTTACGCTAAACTTTCAGCATAGATAGTTATTACTACCCCTGCATATGTTATACACTCCGATTATTTGAATTCTCTAAATGAACTCAAATTTAATCTATCCGGTAAATTTTAGTTGCATGCACTTAGCATGTTGTACCCAATTTGCACCAGAGTGGCCTGCAATCCGCTAGTCTTTTCAGGCAGCTCAAGACTGCGGTATAAGAGCCAAGTCCGAGGACGCTCACGCCATGTTATATTAGTGCTATGCCGTGGCACCGCAACAATAATTAGGCAGATAGAAGAGTGCTACTTATAGAACTTTACTGTTCACTTAATTTTTGGCAGCCTGCTGATGGCCACAGCAATGCGTAGCTCTAAAAGAGGTTCCTCCTGTTTTACCTTTACTTAAGCTTAACAAATTACTACGGCTATACTTGCCTGCACACACACCGATAGCAAAAGTACCAAGCAGTAGTTAGCTTTATATTGTGCCAGCCAGTCGAGGGCGGCTCTTTTATCGGTAAACATGCGGCTCGGGTTTTTAGGTTTGTTAACGGCTATGTAAAAATTAGCCATCATACGGAGTACAGGAGAGGTAACCAGCAAGGCAGTGGCTGTAACCAGTTCGTTTCCTTCTTTTGCTATAAAATCGCGTGCTTCTTTGGTGGTGTTCCGGACTTTGGTGATGTCAAAAAAGCTGGGGTATGCTGTGCCTGCAATAAGTTCCAACCTATCCTGTACACATTTTTGTGCTATTTCAAGATTCAGTAGCTCAATTTTTTTAAAGTTGCATAGAAAAATGCCGTTATCAATTGACATAACAATATAATCCGTTTCTTTGGACTTACTGTCGCTATTTTTGTCAATATTTGTCATAAGTTTTGAATTAATCTGACCCCGCGGTGTTACACTAGTAACCTAAGCAAATGTACTAATTATATGGCTAAAATCAGGCATAACAATATGCTCGATACAGTTGACTCTGTACTAAACGTTTCAAAGAAAAAAGGCATCATTCACCTTCATGCCGAAGACGAAACCCTTAATGGAAAAACCCTCACCTTAAACGGCCGGCAGGTTCTGCACTTTGGAACCTGCGGATATCTGGGGCTGGAGCACCACCCGGAAATAAAGAAAGGCGCCATAGATGCCATAGAACGCTTTGGCACACAATTCCCGATGTCCAGAACCTACATCTCTAATCCATTATACAGAGAATTAGAAAATTTGATACAGGAAATGTACCATGCACCTGTTGTTATTTCTAAAAATTGTACACTTTCTCATCTCACCACCATCCCTAGTATTATCAGGCAGACGGACTTGGTTATACTTGACCACCAGGTGCATGCCAGCGTGCAGGAAGCGGTAAAGAAAATGCTGAGCCAGGGTATTACTGTGGAGATGATCCGGCACAATAACCTGGAGATGCTGGAAGAACGCATAAAGAAGCAGCGAAGCAAGTTCGACAGAATCTGGTATATGGCTGATGGTGTGTATTCTATGTACGGAGATTTTGCACCTATCAAAGAAATGATAGCCTTAGCAGAAAAGTACGAGCAATTGCACTTATACGTAGACGATGCCCATGGCATGAGCTGGGCAGGCCAACATGGCACCGGTTATGTAATGAGCCAGATGGAAGGCGGACTCTACCGAAAAATGATTCTGACCGCGAACCTTGGCAAAGGCTTTGGGGCCTGCGGAGGTCTGTCGCTGTTCCCGAACGAAGAATGGTACAACAAGGTCAATAACTTTGGTGGCCCGCTCACGTTTTCGGTTCAGATAGAGCCTGCGACCCTAGGCGCTGCCCTTGCCTCTGCCAAAATACACATGAGCGATGAACTCGTAGGTTACCAGCAGGAACTACAGGATAAGATTGCCTATTTCAACGAGTTACTAAAGCAGACAAACCTGCCGCTTGTACACGAATGCAACAGCCCGATATTCTTTATCGGCACCGGCACCATGGACATGGGCAACCACCTGGTACAGCAATTGCTAAACGATGGCATTTACGTTAACCTTGCTACTTTTCCAGCTGTACCCGCCAAAAACATCGGCATCCGGATTACCATATCGCGGAGCAACTCTTACGAAGACATAGCTGAGCTGGTGGCAAAGCTACAGTTGCATTTTAACGAAGCACTGGCTGAAACAAACCAGACGGTAGACAAAATAAGGAAGGCTTTTAAAATGGCCCCGCTGCCGGAAAGCCAATCGCAGGTGAAACTCGTATCGGATGGCACTTTACGCTTAAAAAGCTACAACTCCATAACCGAACTCAATGAAGCCACCTGGAACACCTATCTGGGTAAAAATGCCTTGTTCGATTGGGCTGGACTTAAATTTTTAGAGAATTCCTTTACTGGCAATCATCAAAAAGAAAACAACTGGGATTTCAGGTATTATGTAGTTGAGGGTCCGGAAGGCAATATCGTGCTCATGACCTTTGTAGTAATCGCGCTCCAGAAAGACGACATGTTCTCGGAAGCATCTATATCGAAAGCCATGGAAGAAGAGCGGTTGCTGAACCCCTATTACCTCACCTCCACCGGTATATTAATGGGCTCTCAGTTCACCGAAGGCAACCACATGTACCTCGACCGGCAAAGTCCTTACTGGAAAAGTGCACTGAAGGCACTGATAGCTGAACTGTATCAGGAACAGGAAAAGACAAACGCCAGTAACATTCTGCTTCGGGATTTAAATGCAACCGACCCCGAAATGGACGAGTTTATGGTAGAGCACGACTTCGTTAAAATTGACCTGCCGGAATCTTGTGTTGTTGAAAATCTGGACTGGAAATCGGAACAGGAGTTCCTAAGCACACTTTCCAGGAAAAACCGGAAAAACTTTGTGCAGAAGGTTAAGCGGAACGAACCTTTTTATACCGTTGAAATCAAAAGTAAGCTCACGCCGGAGGAGCTTGCCTATACAATTGAGCTCTATAAAAATGTAAAAAACAATAACTTTGGCATCAATAACTTTGTTTACCCTGCAAATGTGTTCCAGCAGATGAACGAAGACAGTGCCTGGGAATTTGTAGTGCTATATTTAAAAGAGGAAATCACAGACAACAGACTACCTGTTTCTGTTTGCATGTGCCACCTCAACCACGACCAAATTTACAGCCCTGCCCTAATTGGTATGGATTACGCCTACCTGCTGGAGTACGGTGTTTACAGGCAGACCCTGTGGCAGGTAGTAAAACGAGCCAATGCACTTGAGTGTAGAAAAATTAATTTTGGCATCTCAGCTTCCATCGAAAAGAAGAAGTTTGGAGCCAAACTTTATCCAAAAGTAGGGTACTACCAAGCCAAAGATAATTTTACAATGGAAATGATGCAGGCCACCATTGCCATTGAACAAGAATAACCACCTGTTTAGGTTGGCGTAAGTTAAGGCAAATTAAACACCAGTTCCGCTACTGAAATTTTCAGCATCTAATTAGTTTATTTAGAGCCCGAAAATTTCAGTAGCGGACCGGCTTTAAGTATTTGCCAATTTATTTGAAACTGTGTAACAGATAAATTTACATCTGATTTTTTAATGCACTTCACGAACAGTATTCTAATTATTTAAGTGAAAGTTCTGAAAGAAAGAATAGAAGATATAATCTCGCTCATTGCAGAAGTAGCCAACGGAAACTTCGATTACCAGATAGAGGCGACTGAAACTGGTGATGAACTGGATGCCATTATTTCTGGGATAAGCATGCTGGGTCAGGAGCTGAAGAGCTCTACAGTTTCCCGCGACTTTATGCAAAGCATATACCAGGGTGTGGTGGACATGTTAGTTATATTAAACCCGGATCTTACGGTACGCGCTGTAAACGAGGCCTTCGAGGAACTGCTGGACCTAAAGGAGGAAGAAGTGGCGGGCCAGCAATTAGCAGATTTGGTACACCCTAACGATGCCCTTAGGTTACAGGCTGCCTACACCAAGTTTAAGGCAGAAGGCAAATGCCTGAACGTGGAATTGCTGCTGCAGCCCCGACACCGCCAAAACCCTTTGCCAGTTTCCTGCTCTTTTTCTTATCTAAAGAACAGCCAGAAGGAAATTGATGGCATCCTGATAATTGCCAAAGACATAACCGAAATTAAACGAACGGAGCAGGAACTGAAAGAAGCCAAGAACAAAGCCGAAGCAGCGAACGAGGCCAAAAGCAATTTCCTGTCCAGCATGAGTCACGAGATCAGGACGCCACTGAATGGGATAATGGGCTTTACCGACCTGCTCATGCAAACCGACCTGAACAAGTCTCAGAAACAGTACCTGAACCTGATAAAAACCTCCGGCTCCACCCTCACCAAGCTCCTCAGCGACATACTGGACCTGCACCGGATAGAGCAGGACAAAATATCGTTGGAGCTGATACCTTTCGACTTAAGAACTACTGCTTCAGCCAACCTGGAGCCCTACAAACACCTGGCGCAAGCTAAGAAAGTAGCTTTTAGCTACACATTTGATGAAGCCATTCCGGAAATCGTTATCGGAGATCCAAACCGCATAAACCAGGTTCTCATAAACCTGGTGAGCAACGCCATAAAATTTACCGAAAACGGAGCCATTACCATTCATCACCGGGTAGATAAAATTGACCAGGAGAACCTGTTGCTCACCTGCACGGTAACCGATACCGGCGTAGGCATTCCGGCTGCCAAACAAGCTATAATTTTCGATTCCTTTACGCAGTCAGACCAATCTACCTCGCGCCGTTACGGTGGTTTCGGACTCGGACTGACCATCAGTAAAAAGCTTGTTGCTATTCTGGATGGTGAGTTAGGAGTTGTTAGTCCACCGCCGGGGAAGCAGCAGGGCTCTTCTTTCTGGTTTACTGTGAAACTACAAGCAGCCAACAATCAGCCTGAAGATACTTCCGCTGACCTGGTGGAGCTGGACTTTAGACTAGAGAAGGAAAAGAAGATATTGGTGGTTGACGATAATGAAATAAATATCTTCCTGATGCAGGATATTCTGGAAAATTTTGGTGCTACCGTCACCACGGCCCTAAGTGGCGAAGAAGCCATTACATTAGCGCATGACACACCCTTCGATATCATATTTATGGATATACAAATGCCGGATATTGATGGATTGGAAGCCACAGCCGAACTCCGGAAAGCAGGTTTTACAGGAACCATTATTGCCTTTTCGGCCAACGCTTATAAAGATGATATTTACAAAAGCCTGGCCGCCGGCATGAATGACCACCTCTGCAAACCATTCACCCAGGAAGATCTGATTGCCCTGTTAACCAAATGGGGCTGATCCTGTTTCTACAAAACGACTCAAACCAGCAGCGGCCACTCAACTGAAGAGTGGCCGCTGCTGGTTTGAGTACAGAAACTTGGAGGTTTAAACCAGATTTCTTAATCTGTCTGCACTGGCTTCCGGGGTAATATCGCGTTGCGGATCACCTAACATTTCGTAGCCTACCATAAATTTTTTAACGGAGGCAGACCGCAGCAGTGGCGGGTAAAAGTGCATGTGGAAATGCCAGCCTGTATGAGCCTGCCCATCCGTTGGGCTTTGATGTATACCAGCCGAATAAGGGAAAGAAATATTAAATACTCTGTCGTAGGCCATCGTCAACTTTTTAATGGCATCGGCAAAAGCATCTTTCTCGTTACTGTCCATCTGCGCGATGTGCTGAAAATGGCGCTTGCTGATGATGATAGTCTCGAAAGGCCAAACAGCCCAGAATGGTACCAAAACTGCAAAATGCTCATTCTGATATACCACACGTTGCTTCTCCTCCAGTTCCAGCTGCACATAATCGAATAGTAAGCTCCGCCCATGCTCCTGAAAGTAAGCCTCCTGCTGCACCGTTTCTTTTGCCGGCTCACCTGGCACCGAACTCTGTGCCCAGATCTGGCCATGCGGGTGCGGATTACTACAGCCCATTACCTGGCCTTTGTTTTCGAAAATCTGCACGTAATTAATAAAGTCGAGTTTGCCAAGCTCCAGGTACTGCTCCTCCCACAGATCCACTACCTTTCGGATGTCAGCTACCTCCATATCGGGGAGGGTAAGGTCGTGGCGCGGCGAAAAACAGATAACCTTGCTAATGCCCCGTTCACTTTCTGCCTGCAGCAAACCTCCTTTAGAAAATGAGCCAGCTGGCGTATCGGCTTGCAAGGCTCCAAAATCGTTTTGAAAAATAAATGTTGCCTCGTAGGCCGGGTTCTGCTCACCGTTAACGCGCGTGTTGCCGGGGCACAGGTAGCAGGTGGGGTCGTATGCCGGTCTGGCCTCTTTCTCTACAGCCTCCTGCTGCCCTTGCCAGGGCCTTTTTGCCCGGTGCGGCGATACCAGCACCCATTCTCCTTTTAAAGGGTTGTAGCGCCGGTGTGGGTGCTCTTCTAAATCAAATGCACTCATATAGTTATATTATTTATTGCCGCCTCTAAGCGACATACGTTCAGAAAATCAGGTAAAATAGCAACGCAGTTAAGAGATCTGGCTGCTGCCATCCACAATCTGGGCTACATATACTTTAGGTTCCCGCCCGAAATGTTCCTGGTAAGCCGTACTTGCCTGCTGGGTATACTCCTCTATTTTATTGGCGTGCACAATATTAATGGTGCAACCGCCAAAGCCACCGCCCATCATGCGGGCTCCCAGAACAGCTTGGTTCTTGCGCGCCTGCTCTACCAGAAAATCAAGTTCGGGGCAACTTACCTCGTACTGGTGCTGCAAACCTTCGTGCGAGGCGTACATTTTTTCACCGAAGCCTTTCAGATTGCCCTGCGCCAGGTCCTGGCAAGCTTCTAATACTCTGTTATTCTCCTGCACCACATACAGGCAACGTTTATAAGTAACCGGTTCAAATTCCTGCTCATGCTTCTCCAGCATCTCCACCGTTACGTCGCGGAGGCTGTTAACCTGGGGGTAGTGCTGCCGGAGCAAAGCTACGCCTGCCTCACATTCCTGCCGGCGGGTGTTGTATTCCGATGAGGCTAGCGAGTGCTTTACCTGCGTGTCGAGCAACACAATGCGGTATTCGTCCAGGTCAGAGGTAAAGTATTCGTATTCCAATGAGCGACAATCCAGCTTCACGACATGCCCGCTTTTGCCGAACATGCTGGCGAACTGGTCCATGATACCGCACATAACGCCAGCATATTCATGCTCGGCTTTCTGCGCCATCTTTACCAGATCAAATTTTTCTACTCCTAACCCATAGATCTGGTTTAACGCAAACGCCAAGCCACACTCTACTGCCGCCGAAGAAGACAAGCCTGCTCCGATAGGAATATTGCCGCCAAACACCAGGTCGAAACCGGGAATGTGGTGACCAGCCTTCTGAAACTGCGCTACTACGCCCAGCAGGTAATTAGCCCAACCCAGCTGGCTTGGCTGCACCTCCGTCAGGTCGAAGGTGGCACTTTCGTCCATATCGTAGGAGTAGGCCCGGAAGGCTTGGGTGCCGTTGGGCGCTACCGCAAAGTAAATCTCTTTGTTGATGGCAGCCGGCAGTACAAAGCCTTCGTTATAATCGGTGTGCTCGCCTATCAGGTTTACGCGGCCCGGAGACCGGAACAATAAAGGCTCCTGCTGATACAGTGAAAAAAATTTGTCTTTAATTTGATCTATCATATTGGTTGCTTTGAGAGCTGCCCGTTTTGCATTCGTTATAAATATACTTTTCAGGTTATGTATGGAGCCAGACCAATTCTGCTAATGAAATTGGCCTTCCAACGGAAATTTCACTATTTTTTGTCAAGGGTACAGCCTGTAAATATCGGCAAGCCTTAAGCCCTTTAACGCTAAAGCGGCTATTTAAGAGGTTAGGTACACGACACATGCCGGTGAGAGTTTGCGGCATGGGCTGGCACATTATGTTCATAAAAGCGATACACTTTTGTTATGCACCCACCTACTGCTTAAGCACCTTTTTTTACCGAAAATTTGTAAATGGTAGTGTGGTCATAGGTTTCGCCAGGTTGCAGAATAGCCGACGGAAACTCTTCGTGATTTGGAGCATCGGGGAAGTGCTGTGTTTCGAGGCAAAGCGCACACTGCTTAACAAATACTTTTCCGTGCTTGTCTTTTACGCTGCCATCGAGTGCATTGCCTGTATAAAACTGCACGCCGGGCATGGTTGTAAATACTTCCATAAACCGCTTGCTTTCCGGGTCCAGTACTGAGGCCACGTATTTAATTGATCCATCGGCTTGTGGTACAATATAGTTGTGGTCGTAACCGCCAGGAACCTGCGCAATTCGCTCCCCTATCACATGCTGCTCCCTGAAGTCCATAGGAGTTCCTTCAACCTGCTGTACCTCACCGGTTGGCACTTGTGTATCATCCACGAGCGTATAGGCATCAGAAGCGATCTGCACCACATGGTCCAGAATCAACTCCGATTTGCCTGCGGTCAGGTTGAAGTAACTATGGTTGGTCAGGTTAACAGGCGTAGCTTTATCAGTTGTAGCCTGGTATCGTATGGTCAGTTCGTTATCGTCGGTCAGGCTGTAAGTAATGGTCGTTTCCAGATTGCCCGGATACCCTTCTTCGCCATCAGGGCTTGTATAGGTCAGCTTCAGGCCATTCAGGGCGGGCAGTTCTTCGGCCTGCCACACTTTTTTATCGAACCCAGATAAGCCGCCGTGTATGTGGTTTGGAGCTTTGTTAGCGGCCAGTTCGTACTCCTGACCGTTAATAGAAAACCTGGCATTTTTAATGCGGTTGGCGAAACGCCCCACTACAGAGCCAAAGTAAGGCTGCTTCTGCAGGTATCCTTCCAGGTCCTCAAAACCCAGGGCTACCTCTCCTGCCTCACCGTTTTTATCGGGGGTAACAATGGAGGTAATTATGGCGCCATAGTTTGTAATTTTCACTACCATACCTGCGGCGTTGGTTAACCTATAGAGGCTAACCTCCTGCCCACCAGGCAAGGTGCCAAAAGGCTCTTTTTTAATATCTGCTCTCATGAATGTTCGTTATCGGAATTTCGGAAAAGTTGTTTTTCTACTGTTCGAAACAACTAATTAAGTTAGTTCTGCTATAACTCCCAAATCATGCAGACAATAATTAACGTATCTATATTATTATTTATAAATACCAACGTTTGCATAAGCGCTTTGTGCTATTCTTCGGTTCAGTACATGTTGCTCCGATTGCTCCTTCAGTCTGACATTTGCCAGCACAAGATTTGTTTTAGAACAGAAAGTATGTGAGCACCTGCTGCTGCTCTTTTAAAAAATAAATTTTCTTCGGAGCAGGTATACACAGCAACTGAGTAAAATTACGCTGCTCCGAAACGGCTTAACCAAAACTGCATTTCATAAGTTATTTGTAATGAATAATTTAATAGTAACTAAACTAAAAATAGAGCCTCTGCTGAACATTAAGTAAAATTGCTTGTTTTTGAAAGGAGAAAATAAAATTTGACCTGCGTTTTTTGAAGGCTAAAATAGAAAAACCTTACTTGCTGGCCCTTGCAGCCCTAAATTTTGGAGGCACTTCTGCAGCAGATGGATGGCATGTATATATTTTACCAGATAAATACCGGGTTAATTTCATTTTATGACATTTTTACATAATTTCGCTCTTACTAGAGATTCAACCACGGACAAATAAAAAACTCACTCATGTCAGATTTCGCTGAACTAATACTTGAAGGTAAATCCTACAAGCTACCGGTAGTAGTAGGTACTGAAGATGAAAAAGCAATCGATATTTCTTCTTTAAGAGCAGAATCAGGATATGTTACCCTCGATTCGGGCTATAAGAATACAGGTGCCACCACCAGTGCCATCACTTTCCTGGATGGTGAGGAAGGTATCCTCAGCTACAGAGGTTATCCGATCGAGGAGCTGGCAGAAAAATCAAGCTTTATAGAGGTTTCCTATTTATTGATTTACGGAGCACTTCCTACCACAGAAGAGCTTGCTGCTTTCAGTAACAGAATTAAGCGCCATACCCTGGTGAACGAAGATATGCGTAAGATTTTAGACGGTTTCCCGTCTGCGGCTCACCCGATGGGTATCCTGTCTGCGCTTGTAAGCTCACTTACTGCTTTCTATCCGGAGTCGCTAAAATCGAACCAGACAAAAGATGAGATGGACCTGTCCATTATCCGCCTGATGGCCAAACTCTCCACCATCGCTGCCTGGTCTTACAAGAACTCTGTTGGGCACCGGGTTAACTATCCTAAAAACAGCCTCGACTATTGCTCCAATTTCCTGCACATGATGTTTTCGTACCAAACCGAAGACTATGAGGTAAATCCGGTGGTGGTTGATGCACTGAACAAACTGCTTATCCTGCACGCCGACCATGAGCAGAACTGCTCTACTTCTACAGTGCGTTTGGTTGGTTCGGCACACGCCAGCCTATACTCTTCTGTTTCGGCAGGTATTAGCGCACTCTGGGGCCCGCTGCATGGTGGCGCCAACCAGGCCGTTATCGAGATGCTGGAGCAGATTAAAGCAGACGGTGGCGACTCGCAGAAGTTTATTGCCAAAGCAAAAGACAAAAACGATCCTTTCCGTTTAATGGGTTTCGGACACAGAGTATACAAAAACTTTGACCCTCGTGCCAAGATCATTAAAAAGACGGCCGATGATGTGCTCTCCGCGCTTGGCATTAAAGACCCGATCCTGAATATTGCCAAAGAACTGGAGCAGGCTGCTCTTACGGACTCTTATTTTATAGAGCGCAAACTTTACCCGAACGTAGACTTCTATTCCGGCATTATCTACCGTGCACTTGGCATTCCTACTGAGATGTTTACTGTGATGTTCGCCTTAGGCCGCCTGCCAGGATGGATCGCTCAATGGAAAGAGATGCGTGAGCAGAAAGAGCCAATCGGCCGTCCGCGCCAGATTTATGTTGGCGAAAACACCCGCACTTACGTTCCGATAGAGGAAAGATAGTATCTCCTGAATTACTCGCCTTACAGCGATTTTATAATAACAAAGCCTGCAGAGCCTTCTCCTGAAAAAGAAGTTCTTTGCGGGCTTTGCTGCTTTACCAACCCGGTTGGTTTGCTGATTGATTGTTTATTGTTGTTTGTTAATTGTTGATTGCTAAATCATTATAAGTTTAGCATTTTGCATTCCGCCTCCGTGTGCTTTCACCTTTCAGCGCACTTTATGAGGCTTAAAGAAGTTACATGCTGCAAACGAAGGTTCTGCCAGGGAACAGAACCGGGAGATAAAGACAAATTTTGTACTAATCAGGAGTCTTGAATGGCTTTAAAAGTACAAATGAGTTAAAGGAATTCTGAAAATTAGGATTTATCAATACTAGGCTTTTACTACCCTTGGATTCAAAATCAAGGAAAAGCTTCTGAAGGTTAAATTCATTAGCATAATTCAGACTCTTACCAAAACCCAACACTTTCTAAAAGCTCTCAGCATACTTATTCCCTGATTCTCTTTTCTATAAAGAAACACCCTTGACACTTAAAATCAAAAAAACCTTTTGGAGGACCTTTTCATTAGCATAATTGAAGCAAGTGCAAAAGAGATAGCCAATTACAGAATTTTCATCTCAATCCTGCGGTTCAGGCTGCGGTTTTCTTCGGTGGTGTTGGGTTGTTTCGGCTTTGTTTCGCCGTAACCCTTAGAGCGCAACCTGTCTCTGCTGATGCCTTGCCCTGCCAGATGATCGGCTACCGATTTGGCTCTTTTCTCTGATAAAACCTGATTGGCATCATCTGAACCAATATCGTCGGTGTGGCCGGCTATCTCAATTCTTATTTCTTTGTTAAGCTGCAGAAAGCTGATCAGCTTGTTCAGTTCGGTTTTGGAATCCTGCTGCAAGGCATACTCACCGGTATCAAAAAAGAGGTTGTTCAGCACCACGGCAGCTCCGGTTTTTATCGGGTCGAGGTACACATCCAGTGCCAGCGGTGTCAGGGCTTTGGCCGAGGTGTAGTCGAAGCTCAGGCTGTTCATCATATAGGCAGGGGCACTCACGTAGAGCGCATATTTCTTTCCTTCTGCCAAAACAGCGGTATATTCACCAGAAACCTGGTCGGAGCTTACCTGCTGCACCAGCGAGTCGGCGCGCACATCATAGAGTTGTATGGTGGCTTTCAGTGGCTTTTTGGTAACATTATCGAAAACGCGGCCCTGGGCATAGGTACTTTTTTCGCTGCTTTTCCAGACCTCCGGCACCTCAAAACTGTACAATAATATAGAAGGAGCACCTGTATCTGTTATAACTTTGCGGGAGTAGAAACCGGTTTTGTTGTCGGGAGTAATGAACATAGAACCTTCATCAGCATGCGTATTTAAGGGGTAGCCCATGTTCTGCGGCTCTTCCCACTTATGGTCTGGCTTCAGAGCGGTTTTAAACACATCGAGGCCACCTAAGCCCTGGTGCCCATCGCTTACGAAATAAAGCGTAGACCCACTGGCATGAATAAACGGGGCCATGTCGCGGCCAGGCGTGTTAATGGGAGCTCCCACATTTACAGGCTTTTCCCAGCTGCTGTCCTGGCGCATGTGTGTTACCCAAATGTCTTCTTTGCCTTTGCCTCCACTTCTGTTGGAGGTAAAGTACAAGGTTCTGCCATCGGCTGAAAGGCTTGGCTGCGACTCCCAGGCCCTGGAATTAACGGTGCTGCCCATGTTTTTTGGCTTGCTCCATTCGTTTCCTGTTCTGAAAGAAATGTACAGGTCGCAGTCGCCCTGGCTATCGGCCCGGTTACATGAAGTGAACACCAGCGTTTTGCCATCGCCTGATATGGTGGCCGCCCCCTCGTTTGCCGGTGAGTTAATAGCATCCGATATAGAAACAGGGTCCTGCCACTCCCCATTCCGCCACTGGCTTACATAAATATTTTCGTCCTGGTCGGGGCGTGCGCTAATGCGGCCGGTATAAATGAGGTGCCGCTGGTCGGCGGTGGTAGACGGAAAATATTGCAAGCCAAACCGATTGATAACCCCCGGCAGCTGCACCGGGTTAAATTCTACCGGGTTCAGCATGGCTTGCATAGCATACTCGCTGGTTTTGAACTGCTGCCGTGCCAGATCCACTAGTTTAGGGTTCCGTGGTTTCGATTTCAGAAAGGCTTCGTAATTCTGTTTTGCCTGCTCGTAATTGCCACGCTCAAAATAAAGCTCGGCCAGGTCGAAATAGCTGTTCTGCAGCGCCGGATTGAACGGCACAAGCGAGAGACCTTTTTCGAGATAAGTAAAAGTCGCAGCTTTATCGCCCAGCGACCGGGTCAGGCTGGCCGCTTTCAGGTAAGCTTCTGCAAACCGGGGGTCTTTGTCGGTAGCATCGTCTAAGGCCTGTAAGGCTTTCTGGAAATTCCGCGCCTTGGCATACTCATCGGCTTTATGGTACAGGCTCAGTGCTTTCTTGTTGGTGGTGCTAAGCGGTGCCGTTTGGGCACAGGTACTGTAACAGATGCAGGAAAGCAAGCATAAAGTGATGAGCAGAATCTTGTACATAGGGGGTGTTATGGAATGTCCATGTATTTGTGTGTCTGCAACGACACACGCCATTTCGGGTTATTTTTAACGTAATCCACGATCTGGGGCATCAGCTGTTCGGCCTTGCTCCATTCCGGCTGCAGATAAAGCCTGGTTTTAAGCCCTACCTTAGCAGCATGTTCCTCGGCCCAGGCAAAGTCGCTTTTGTTAAAGATAATTACTTTCAGCTCATCGGCAAAAGGGTAAACGGAGGCATCAGGGGCCTTAAACTTTTTAGGCGAAAGGCACACCCAGTCCCAGTAACCGCTCAGCGGGTAGGCTCCCGATGTTTCGATAAACGTCTGGATGCCCTGCTCCTGCAGCAAGGAGGTTAAGGGATTGAGGTTGTAAAGCAAAGGTTCTCCACCTGTTACCACAACAGCTTTGCCCGGAAACTGTTCGGCTGTTCTCACAATTTCCTCTACCTGCGTCAGCGGGTGCAGCTCAGCATCCCACGACTCCTTCACATCGCACCAGTGGCAGCCTACATCGCAGCCGCCCAGCCGTATAAAGTAAGCGGCACAACCTGTGTTTGCCCCCTCCCCTTGTATGGTATAAAAAGCTTCCATCAGGGGCAGGCTGCTGCCATCTTTTGGCACCTGGTGTATAGAGGCTGTCTTCAGTGGTTTAATGCTATCCAACATATTCAATTTTAAGCGCAAAACATAGGCTGCTGCACCTTATTTCATCATTTATAAACTTTTTTTATGCTCCGAAAAAGCAGAACCTGCAATTTAGCATAATTATGCAACATACGGCGCAGGCGGTTCTGTTCCTGATTTTTGCGATAATACTAAGTAATTCTGCCCACGTGTTAGTATTTTTACAAGCATCAGGCCCGGTTTTTTTGCAATTGTTTAAATTAATGTAGATATTGGCTGCTCAAAAAAAAATGAAAAATTCACGTAAAATATCCCTTAGCAGTGCCGGCACACCAATTGGTGCTTACGGTGGGTCGTTTGTTTCAGATGCTTTTTTCATCTACGGAACAGCGCCTGGCATTATTACCCGTTAGGGGGTTCACGTAAATACATCATCCATCCTGTTCGCCTTCCGGGCTACCTTAAGCTGATCTCAAGGCCTTTTAAAACATTACTTTCTAACATCAGAACCATAAACTATGCTGGTTTTAAAATTTGGTGGAACATCCGTAGCCAACGCCAGGGCAATAAATCAAATCGCCTCTATTTTAAGCGATAAGCAAGATGCTACCCGCATGCTGGTCGTAGTGTCGGCTATGTCTGGCGTAACGGACATGCTTATCAGCTGTTTCCAGAAAGCTGCCGCACACGACGACTCTTACCAGGAAGTGCTGCAACTGCTGGAGACAAAACACATGGAAGCTATTGAGCAGTTGGTTCCGATTAACCTGCAGATTAACATTAAAGGCAAGATTAAATTACGGCTCCGCGAACTCGAAGACATGTGCAAAGGCGTGTACCTGCTCGATGAGATCAGCGACAGTATTAAGGCCCGTGTCATGAGCTACGGCGAACTGCTTTCTTCTGCCATTGTTTCAGAGGCATTTCAATACAAAGGGCTGGCCAATACCCTGATCGACAGCCGCCATTTTATCTTTACAGATAATAATTACCTGAACGCGAAAGTAGACCTGAAAAAGACTTACGAGCAGATAAAGGAGCACCTCCCGGAGGCATCGCTTATTATTGCACCGGGTTTTATATCCAGCTCCACTACCGGTAAAACCACTGTGTTGGGTCGTGGCGGTTCTGATTACAGTGCCTCGCTCTACGCAGCGGCCCTGAACGCAGAAAAACTGGAGATCTGGTCTGATGTGGATGGCATGTACACCACCGATCCGCGTAAAGCCAAATCGGCCTACTCTATTCCGGAGCTGAGCTACGAGGAGGCGATGGAGCTGGCTTATTTTGGAGCTAAGGTGCTGTACCCGCCTACCATTTACCCGCTGGTGGCCGCCAAAATTCCGCTGCAGCTGAAAAATACGTTTAACCCAAGCCATAAGGGTACTTTAATTACGGAAAAAGCCACTCCCGGCAACCAGATTATTAAAGGCGTATCGTGCATCGACCATATTGCTATGCTTACTTTAACAGGCAGTGGCATGGTAGGTGTGCCGGGCATAGCCATGCGCATGTTTAAGGCTGTTGCCACCGAGAGCATCAATATTTACTTTATCACGCAATCGTCGTCGGAGCACAGCATCACCATCGGCCTGACGCAAAGTGAGGGGGCGCACGCGCTGCATGCCCTGGAACACGAGTTTGCAGAAGATATCCGGACAGGAATTCTGGATCCGTTGAACTTAGAAGCCCCGATGAGTATTATAGCTTTAGTAGGCAATGGTATGATAAAGCAACCGGGCATTGCCGGTACCACTTTCTCGCTTTTAGGCAGCAACGGCATTAACATCAGGGCCATAGCGCAGGGGGCAACCGAACGCAATATTTCTTTTGTGGTACAGGCCGAGGATGCGCAAAAAGCGGTAAACTTGCTGCACGACAGTTTTTTTCTCTCCAAACCAGACATGCCTGCGTTTGAGATGGCACAACAAGTAGAATCATGAAGAATTCAGAATTTATAAAAGCATATGCACCGGCCACTGTAGCCAACGTTTGCTGTGGTTTCGATGTATTGGGCTTTGCCATGGAGCATCCGGGCGATGAGGTGTGGGCACGCAAAAAAGAAACTCCAGGCGTTACGATATCTGCAGTAACAGGTGTAACCGGACTTTCGCTCGACCCCACAGAAAATGTGATCGGGGTAGTGGCTCAGAAAATGCTTAGCGACCTTAAAATTGGCCATGGTGTGGAGCTACAGTTGCACAAGGGTTTGCCGGTAGGCAGCGGACTCGGCAGCAGCGCGGCAAGTTCGGCTGCTGCAGCCTATGCCATGAACGAGCTGCTTGGCAAACCGTTTACTACTCAGGAGCTGGTGGTTTACGCCATGGAAGGTGAACGCAAAGCCTCCGGTTCAGCGCATGCCGACAATGTGGCCCCTTCTTTATTAGGAGGTTTTGTATTGGTGCGCAGCTACGACCCGCTCGACATTGTACCGCTGGGCGTACCGGTAGAGCTGTATTGCACGGTGGTACATCCGCAGGTAGAGTTAAAAACCTCGCTCGCCCGCAGCATTCTTAAAAAAGATATTCCCTTGCAAAAAGGCATCCGGCAGTGGGGCAACCTGGCTGGCCTGATCACCGGCCTGCTCAAAGGCGATTACAGCCTGATCGGGCGTAGCCTCCACGACGAAATATTTGAGCCGGAGCGTTCCGTACTGATTCCGTTATTTAACCAGGCCAAAGCAGCCGCCATTAGTGCAGGAGCCTTGGGTTGCGGCATTTCCGGCTCAGGGCCATCTATTTTTGCGCTTTCAGCTACCGAAGAGCAGGCAATGGCCGTGCAGCATGCCATGGAGCAGGTATACGGCAGCAGTGGCATCGAAGTAAAATCTTATGTAACGCAGGTGCCTGACCAGGGCGCACGGCTTATAGAACAAACCATATTACAACCCGCACAAGCATGACATTCTATAGTACCAACCGCCAGTCCGCAGACATGAGCTTCAGCGAGGCCGTAATAAAAGGCCTGCCACAGGACAAAGGTTTATTTTTCCCGAAAGAGATTCCGGTGCTGCCTGCGTCGTTTTTTGAGGCGCTGCCAGAGTTAACGCTCGCTGAAATTGCTTACCAGGTGCTGAGCCCCTACACCACTCCTGATCTTACCGCTGATCAGCTAAAGACTATTTGCGAGGAGGTATTTACGTTTCCTATTCCGCTGGTAGAAGTCGAAGAAGGTATTTCGGCACTGGAGCTGTTCCATGGCCCGACCTGTGCTTTTAAAGATGTGGGTGCCCGATTTATGTCGCGCTGCCTGCAGGCTTTCTCTACAAGCGGCAATCCTGTAACGGTACTGGTAGCCACATCCGGCGATACGGGAAGTGCTGTAGCAAATGGCTTTTTAGGCGTTGCCAATATTGAGGTGGTTATTCTGTACCCCGAAGGCGGTGTAAGCGATATCCAGGAAATGCAGTTTACCACGCTGGGCCAGAACATTACCTCTGTAGCCGTAAAAGGCACGTTCGACGATTGCCAGAGCCTGGTGAAGCAGGCTTTCTCAGATGAAGAGCTGTCAAAAGAAATGCAGCTGTCTTCCGCCAACTCTATTAATGTGGCTCGCTGGTTACCGCAAATGGTGTACTATTTCCATGCCTGGGGACAGTGGCGGAAGCAAAACCCCGCTGCGGATGCGTCTGCTGTAACGTTTGCAGTGCCTTCCGGGAACTTCGGAAACCTGGCTGCCGGTTTACTGGCCCGCCAGATGGGTTTACCAATTGCTAATTTTATAGCCGCAACTAACCGTAACAAAATCGTGCCGGATTACCTGGAGACAGGCATTTACGCTCCTGCCCCATCGGTAGCCACCATCGCCAACGCTATGGATGTTGGCGCACCGAACAATTTTCCAAGAATTCTGGAGCTGTTCGGGAACGATTTCGATGCACTGCTGCAGGTTGTGAAAGGTTATTGGACAGACGACGAGCCCATTAGATCGGTTATCAGGGAAGTAAATGCACAAGGAAATTACCTGATGGACCCACACGGAGCCATTGGCTATATGAGCCTGAAAAAGTACTTGCCTGAGTTCAAAACGGCTGGTATTTTCCTAGAGACAGCGCACCCTGCTAAATTCCAACAGAGCATCGAAGCTATTATCGGCACCGATGTTGCCTTGCCGGAGCAGCTACAGGCCTTCCTGAACAAGCCGAAGCACTCTCTCAGCATCAAGAACGATTTCAGTGAACTTGCTGCTATATTACAGGAACAGGTTAAGCTTTAAGTAGCAACTAACATAATTTAAAAGCCTCAGATGCGTGGTGCATCTGAGGCTTTTTTATATGTGAACCCTTGACTTAAAATAAGGCCAAAAGCTTTTGAAGGCAGTTTTTATTCGAATAATTGCCTTCAAAAGCTTAGTTCAATATTAAAAGCTGAAAGGCATCTTTAGTAATCCAAAGATGTTACGCCTCCACGGGCACACCTTTATAAAAATCTGCTTCGTCTACCTCCACTTTATCCATGAGTAGGCTCAGCAGTCTTTCCCTGATAAGTTTGTACTCGGGCATACTGATAATGGCTTTTTTGTTGCGTGGGCGTGGCAGGTGCAGTTCTTCTATTTCGCGTATGGTGGCGGCTGGGCCATCTGTCATCACCACGATTCTGTCTGAAAGGAAAATGGCTTCTTCGATGTCGTGCGTTACCAGGATAATGGTTTTGCTGCGGTTGTCCAGGTTCCAGAGTTTCAGAAGTTCCAGTTGCATGTCGCCTTTGGTCAGGGCATCTAGGGCTCCGAAGGGTTCGTCCATGAGCAGCATGTCGGGGTTAATGGCGAAGGCGCGGGCAATGGCGACACGCTGTTTCATGCCACCCGAAATCTGCTGCGGTAGCTTCTCGCGGTGTGCCGACAGGTTTACCATCTTAATGTATTTCTCTACGATCTCCTTCTTCTCCTCCCGCGTCTTATTCTTCACAGCTGCATCTACTGCCTGAAAAATATTCTGGTACACCGTGAGCCAGGGTAGCAACGAGTAGTTCTGAAACACAATGCCCCTGTCTGGTCCGGGGCCTTTCACAGGAACTCCGTTAATGGTAACAGTGCCTTTGGTCGGTGTCAGCATTCCGGCTACGGCATTCATAATGGTAGATTTGCCACAGCCGGAGTGGCCGATAATTGAAACTATTTCGCCCTTCTTTACCTGAAGGTCTACATTCCGTACCGCCACAAATTTTCCTTTCGGCGTAGCAAAAGATATCTCTAAGTTATTTATTTCTAAGTACATGGCTTTTCTGAAGAAATGAGTGATGGTGTAAATTTTGAGTGAGTGAATAAGAATGGGTTTGCTTCAAGCAGCCTATTTTTGAGTTTGAGAAAGGTCGTCTGTTGCAGTAGCATTCTATTAATTTCTAATGTTTCAGTAGGCGATTCCCACTTAGCTGGCATATGTAAACTTCTTTTCCAGCACGGCGAAAAACCTATCGAGCAGCAAGCCTACAATTCCGATTATCAGAATGGCGGCAATTACTTTTTCGAGGCTCAGGGCGTTCCAGCTATCCCACACAAAAAAACCGATACCCAGACCACCAGATAACATTTCGCCAGCCACAATTACGAGCCAGGCCACACTAATGCTTAAGCGCAAGCCAGTAATAATGTGCGGCAGGCTGTACGGAATCAGAATTTTGGTGATGTAGCGCCAGGTAGAGAAGCCGAATGCCTTAGCCACATTTTTATGGTCTTTCGGGATAGAACCCACTCCAAAAGCAGTGTTGATGAGCGTTGACCAAAGCGAGGTAATAAAAATGATAAAGATGGTAGCTGTTCCGGCATTCTGAAAAACTGCCAGCCCTATCGGGAACCAGGCCAGCGGCGATACCGGCTTCAGGATTTGCACAATCGGGTAAAACAGTTTGTTACAGAAGGAGTTGGCGCCCATTAAAATGCCTATCGGAATAGCTACCACCGACCCGAGCGCAAAACCGATAAATACTTTCCCAAGCGAACTGATAAGTTGCAGGGCAATGCCTTTGTCGTTGGGGCCGTAATCGTAGAACGGGTCCTTCAGCATTTCCCACAGCACAGTAAGTGTGGCAACAGGACCAGGTAACGCACCGGCAGTAAGCTTGCTGAGGAGGTACCACAAAACGAGCAGAATACCGAAGCCGCCAAGCGTATAAGCAGAGGCTTGCAGCGCACCTGACAACTTGTTCAGAAGTGGCTTCAGGGAGATTCGATCTGATAACGCAGCGGAAGAGGTAAGTTCTATAGCTGCAGAGTTTGTTTGAGCGTTCATGTTAAAGTAAATTTTAAATGAAAGAGAGATTTAGTAGCGGAGCGCAGGCTGTTTCTGCTGCACTCCTGCACCTGTCATCGAAAACCAGATTATTTAAATGAAAATGGCCTCCGGAAGCAAAACAGCTTGATTTTGCTCAAGGGTCAGGCCCTCGGCTTTTTTATAATTAGCGTAACTGCTTACTTCTTTGCCACCGGTGCTCCTGCCCCCGGGCTGTTCGGGTCGAAAGTAGATTTGTCAATATCGATGGTGAACGGTTGCATATCATCTTCTGGCACAGCAATGCCCATTTCTTTGGCTACTTCGGCATAGAGGTCCTGCAAAATAAGCTTATCGGCTATGGCTTTGTAGTCGGGGGCATCTTTGAGGTAGCCAAAGCGCACATACTGGTTCATATACCAGATGCCATAGGCTTTGCGCGGGAAATTCACCATGCCTTTGTTGTGGTAGAGCATGTAATCGTCTTTGTAAGTATACTTGCCAAAGTCGCAGCCCAGGTCGTACTCGCCCAACAGGCGCGCCTCAATTTCGTTTGCCGGTGCGTTCACATACGACTGCCTCCCGATAATCTCAGCAGCCTCTCCCCTGTTTTTCAAATCGTCGAGCCAGATAGAAGCTTCCAGCACGGCCTTCATCACCAGCTTCAAGTCTTCGCGGCGGCCTTCGCTGAACTGCTTGTTCACAACCAGGGCTTTTTCCGGGTGGTTTTTCCAGATGTCTTGCGAGGCGAGGTGCGTGAAGCCGATGTTCTGCTTTACAGCCACTTGGTTCCAGGGCTCTCCTACACAAAAACCGTCCATGTTTCCTACTTTCATGTTAGCGACCATTTGTGGAGGCGGAATGGTAATAATGCGTACTTTCTGCTGGTCTACACCGGCAGCTGCCAGGTAATAGCGTAGCCAGATGTCGTGGGTGCCGCCAGGGTATGTCATGGCAAACGTCAGTTCCTTTTTAGCTCCCATAGCCGAAACAGCTGCTGCCATACCATCCAGGTTCTGGAAACCAACCTTGCCACAGAAGTCATTCGATAGGGTAATGGCCTGGCCGTTGTTGTTCAGCATCATGGCGATCTGCATTTCAGAGCCTGCTTTGCCACTCACACCCGTGTAGACAGAGAAAGGCATTCCGAAAAGACAGTGAGCGCCATCCAGTTCACCGGTTAGCAGTTTATCACGCACATTGGCCCAGCTGGCTTCTTTCGATATTTCCACATTCAGGCCATATTTTTTAAAGATGCCTTTTTCGTGGGCAATTACGAGCGGGGCACAATCGGTGAGCGGAATAATGCCCAGTGTAATCTTTTTACCGGCAGGAGCATCTCCAGCCAGAGCAGTACCATCTGCAGCCGTAGTGTTAGAGCTACAGGAGTTCAGGATCGTGACTACGCCCATTACCAGCAGCACCGCCAGCAACGAGGATAAAATGGAAAGAGGACGTTTCATATGTTTTTGTTATGATCTGTTAAGGAAAAATTTGGCAATAAGAAGACATGCAGCACCTGAGCAGCTGCTGAAAAGAAAGCAGAAAAGATAAATTGGTAAGTTACTTAGCCAGGAAATTTGGCTTGATATTGACCATCAGATAAGCCCAGTTGGCTTGCTTATCGGGGTTGGCTATGTTTTTAACGGCCGGAGAGGCGAGTGTAGCAGAACCGAACAAGGTAGAATAGCCAGCCTCCAGGCCAACTACTTTTGTAATGGCAGCGCTCAGCACCAGGTCCAGTTCTGTACCGAAGTTGCGGTCCAGGCTAACGCTTTCAGGACTCAGCACCTCGTTGGCAGCCATAAACTGATGTACATCGAGCGCTACAGAAAGCTTTTCGTTTACCTTGTACCGAGACTTCAGGTAGTAATTCACCAGGCCATTTTTACCAAAACCATCAGCTACGTAAAAGTAGTCCATATAGCCCCAGAACTTGTGCGGTGTGCCGTAAAGCGGGTCGAACTGGCGGTTAACACCATCTGTGGCGGCCGGATTGTTACCAGAAGTATAATCTATACCGGGGCCAAAGCTAAACCTAGGCGACACCGTATAAGTAGCGGCGGCAGAAAGTAAGTGAGCAGCCAGTTTATTGCCGTCTTTGTCGTTGCCACGCTGCACATAGGCGCTGGCCGTAACCCCCACCCGCTCTAGCGGTGTAACCGTAACAAAAGCACCGCTGGTTAAACGGCTCCAGGCTCCTTGCCCCCATATGCGGTTTCCGCCCTCTGTCTGGTATTTGTTAAAGTCGTCTTTCAGGAACAGCAGCGAGGCACTACCTCTCTGGAATTTGCGGCCGGCATACAAAAATTGCATCGATTTGTACATAGTGCCAATGCCGTTGGTGCCCGCGCCATAACCTGCCGGTATACCATTGTAAGGCGTTCCGATTTTGCGCTCCTGGTTCTGGTTGAATGCTACGCCGATGTGGCCCATCCAGCCCTGATGCTCCAGCTTCAGCAAAGCTACATCGTGGCGACGGCCCTGTTGCAGCCAGTCCAGATTGCCCAGCAGCCGCGAGTCGTCATATACCAGTTCCTGTCGCCCTATTTTAAGCGAGAAGTTATCTAGGGCAGAGGTAGTGTCGAGGAGCATGATTTCGCCCCAGGCTTCGTGCACCAACAAGCCGTTGTTGGCATCGAGGGTGATGCGGTTAATACTGGAGGCATCCTGGCCCCACACACGGACATCTTGCACTGCAGCATGTAACTTAAAACGGTGCCCGGCATAGCCCATGTTCAGGCGGGTACGCTGCGAAGTGAAAAATGCTGGCTTTGCCCCCTCCGGCGATAACGTACCTTGCCCATCGCGTAACTCGGAGCGGGTTCGGAGCTGACCAGAAAGCGTGAATTGCGCCTGTGCCACCTGAGAGCACAGTAATCCCAGCACTAGCCCGCCTAAAAGTTGGCTGAGTAGCTTTTTTTTCATAAATTTGAATAGTTTTAAGTTAGAAATAATTTAGAATGAGCATTTATTACCTGCCCTGGGGATTGGCCGATCTTCCAGGGCTTTTTTATTCTAAGAAGGTAATCGAAACTAATTAATAACATCTGCAAAGTTTTGGATCACCGCAGGATGCTACAAGCAAACTAAACTGTTTGGTCCTTAGCTGGTAGATTTATAAATAAGTGGCATTTAAACCTTATATAAAATAAACCTGTTCCCCTTCAAGAACCAGGACGCTAGAATTTCCTCCTTCTGCTGAAATCGAAAAACCTTCCGTTGAATTATAGAAATTAAGTTGTACTCTATAACTGCAAAAACTTGTTCCGCTAAAGCATCTCTTCCTGCATCTGAGTTATATTCAATAAAACAAAAGGGTTTAAGCAAAACTCCCTCATATCATTTACACCCCCTTACCTGAGTAATATTACTTATTTTTATTTAAACCACCTAAATTTTTAAACCATATTTTTAAAATAAATTATCTTTCTTTGCATATACCCCCAAAAAACAATGGGGTGTTTGAAAATTTTTTACTATTATAGAATATAGATTGCAGACTTCATAAAACACAAATGTTAGTTTAATTTCTATATTTATTCCGTCAAAACTATAAGGGCTGGCAACAGAATTTAAAGGCTTTTATTAGAATCAGCTGGTGTGGGCAGGTATTCTGACGCAGCACCATTTTTTTAAATTTCATTAGTTAAACAGTAGATTTTAAACAGGTTAAGTACCACACAGATTAATTCGAAACAAATACCAGTAGAGAATCGCCTATTATTTAAACATAAAAGCTTCTGATCAATCTAAAACCACGCTTGAACTAAAAACGCTTGAAAATCGGGTGCTGCAGCCAGGATAGATTTTGTTAGTCAGCTAAGCGTGTTAAAATTCAGAAATTATAAGCTGCAGTTTAGAATAAAAACAAGTAGTTAGCTGAGGTTTAATCAGCCTCTTACCCTTGACTAATTTTTAAGGAAATAGCGTCTGGAGGTCATTTTCATTTAAATAATTTACTGGCAGTAGATTGAAGCAACAAGTACAAATACCTAGGTAATAGATAAATTAATTTAAACACAGGAGGTGCGCCATACCTCCTGCACCACGTTGGTAAGCTTCAGCATTACAATAGATATTGTTACCTGCTAAAGCATAAAAGAATACACCCTATTATAAGTAAGAATGTTGTACTCTGTCATTGATATCGCTACATGACCTATAGGAGCAAAAACGCTGACCCAAACATTGCCCGTAAAATAACGAGGCTCTACTTGCTGGCCCTCACGGCTGTAGCCCTGCTTTCTGTTGGGGGCCAGGTGCTGGTGCAGCGCTCCCTGCAAAGCCAACTCAGCGACTCGAAGGTTATAAATATAGCCGGCAGGCAACGTATGCTTAGCCAAAAGATCTGTAAAACAGTGCTCCTGCTCGGCAACCACCCCGACAGCCTGAACATAAGCACCTACCTGGCCGACCTCGACGATGCCCTGGAACTGTGGAGCAAAAGTCACCAGGGGCTTAAAAATGGCTACCTCGACTACGTTGCCACTCCCGTTACAAACAGCGATACCATTGCTGAAATGTTTGCCCAAATCGATCCATATTTCAGGGCCATTCTGTTTAATACCATCCAAATTCGCGACTCTTACAAAGCTGGAACTCCGCTTGCCTCTGCAGCCAATATAAGCTCCGTTAACACAATTTTAGCCAACGAGCGGGCTTACCTGCAGGGCATGAACCAGATCGTGTTTCAGTATGATGCGGAGGCTAATCTTCGGGTGCACGATTCGCAGCAAATGGAAATGATTCTGCTGTTTTGCACCCTGGGGGTACTGCTGCTGGAGGGGCTGTTTATTTTCCGGCCGGCTGTTAACCAGATTCAGCATACCATCGGGCTTCTGATACAGTCGGAGCAGCGAACACAGCGTGTAAATGAAGAACTGGTGCATGTAAACAAATCGTTGGAAGAAACGAAAGAGGCCTTGGTAGAAGCCACTAGCCAGAAGTACCAGCAGGAAATGAGCGAACAGAAACTACGGTCGGCTTACCTGGTAGAGGGGCAGGAAGAAGAACGCAAACGCGTTGCCCGCGACATACACGATGGCCTGGGCCAGATGCTGACCGCCCTTAAATTCGGCATCGAAAAAATTGGCGACTCGGTTACAGACACACCCACAGCTCAGCAAAACCTGGCCGACCTGCGCAACCTTGTCAGCCAGACGATTGCAGAGGCTCGCACCATTTCATTTAACCTGATGCCGGCCGTGCTCAGCGACTTCGGAATTTCTTCGGCCCTAAAATTACTAACTGCCCAGGTGGCTGCTAATGCTGGTATTCACGTAGCTTTTAAAACCAACTGGAACGGTGAAAGACTCGAAAAAAATATCGAAATCGGGCTGTACAGAGTGTGCCAGGAGGCCCTGCACAATGCTGTGAAGTATGCAGGTGCGAAAGAGGTAGCCGTTGAACTTCTGGGTAAAAAGAAATATATTCAACTTAAAATTGCGGATAAAGGGCGCGGTTTCGATTATAATAAACTAGTGGTGCAACCACACCAGGCAGGTCCGGCTCACGGCATCAGTAACATGAAGGCAAGAGTCGACATGATGAATGGCCAGATAAACATAACGGCCCGGCCCGGAAAAGGAACGCAGATACAGGTAAAAATTCCGCTGAATGATAACTAACAACATGAACAAAATAAAAGTATTGCTGGCCGATGATCATACCATTGTGCGAAACGGCATCAGGTCGTTGCTGGAAGATCTGGCAGATGTAGAGATTGTGGGAGAAGCGCAGGACGGTGCAGAGGCTATAGAGAAAGTAAAAGAGCTGGCTCCTGATGTACTGATGATCGATATTGCCATGCCCGTAATGAATGGTATTGAAGCCGCTTCGCAAATTAGCAAGCAACACCCTGGCACGAAATGCCTGATGCTCTCAATGCACAACAACGAAGACTACATTCTGAAATCGGTTGAGGCCGGTGCCTTCGGTTACCTTCTGAAAGACACTACCCGCGATGAAATGGTGCGGGCACTACGAACAGTGGCCAGTGGTGAGAAGTACTACAGTCCATCGGTTTCCAACATTATTATAGCCTCTTACCTGCAAAAGGTAAACGATACCGAAAAATCTGCCTCTAAAAAGTCGAAGCTCTCGAAACAGGAAAAAGCGATTCTGAAGTTTATTGTAGATGGCTCGAACAGCCGCGAAATAGCCGAAAAACTGAATCTCAGCGTCAGAACCGTCGATAACCACCGGGCCAGCATGATGAAGCGCCTCATGGTAAAGAATGCCGTAGAATTAGTCAGAAAGGCGCTGGATGAAAATTTGGTGTAGTTTCGTATTAGAGCTTTAAAACGTTTTATAGAAATTATTCAAATAAAAACACCCTTCCAACGCTTTTTTACACATTTTGCTTCAAGGGTATAATTAAAAAGCCTCCCGAATCCGTTGGAATTCGGGAGGCTTTATTCAATGTAATGGCTGCTACCACGCCTGAGGGTTAGGAATAGCAACGATTTAATTTAGGCGTATACCTCTTTTTTAGCAGCTTTTAAAGTATTCTTCAGCAGCATAGCGATCGTGAGAGGACCAACACCACCTGGCACTGGCGTAATGTAGCTACACTTCGGAGCCACTTCCTCAAAATTCACATCGCCTTTTAGTCTGAAACCAGATTTACGGCTCTCGTCTGTAACGCGGGTAGTACCGACATCAATCACCACGGCACCTTCTTTTACCATATCGGCTGTTACAAACTCAGGTTTGCCGATGGCGGCAATAACAATATCGGCCTGGCGGGTATAAGAGGGCAGATCGACGGTGCGGCTATGGCAAACGGTAACGGTGCAGTTGCCAGGGTAAGCGCTTTTCGCCATCAGGATGCTCATGGGTGAGCCTACAATGTTGCTGCGGCCAATTACAACGCAATGCTTGCCGGATGTTTCGATCTGGTAACGCTCCAGCAACTGCAGGATGCCGGCAGGCGTGGCAGGCAGGTAAGCAGGCAAGCCCGCCACCATACGGCCCACATTCGTCGGATGGAAACCGTCCACATCTTTCATGGGGTTTACGGCCTCCAGCACCTTCTCCGCATCGATGTGCTTTGGCAGGGGCAGCTGCACTATAAAACCGTCAATAGCAGGGTCTTCGTTCAGTTCCCCTATCTTGTTTAACAACTCCACTTCTGTAATGGTGTCTTCGTATCGGAACAGCGACGATTCGAAACCGACACGCTCGCAAGCCAGCACTTTGTTGTTAACATAAGTAACAGAGCCGCCATCGTTTCCTACCAGAATAGCAGCCAGATGAGGCACTTTGCCGCCTTTGGCCTTTATATCAGCTACCTCAGCAGCTATTTCGTTTTGTATGGCTTCAGAAGTTTTTTTACCGTCGAGCAGGGTCATGTTGTTAGTTAAGAGTTAAGAGTTTTAAATGTATTTTTATTAAAAGCCTGCTTAAATCCAATAAAGCAGAGGCAGTTTATTGAAAATGATGTTACTAAAATCATTCTGAAAATCCCTTGTTCCCCAAATCCTTGGTTTTCGTTCCAGTAGAGACCTACAGCAAAGGGTACAAAAAGTAAAAAGAATTTATTTATCCGATTCTGATTATTTAATAACGCTGGAAGGGCTGAAAACCCGTTATACAAAATTGCAGGCAACAAAAATATCAACATAACAACTACAATCATTTCTCCATCACTTTCCATAAGGCTAGTGTAAGTAAACAGACTTATAGTTTGCACGAAAATTATTAATAATACATAGAGTAATAAATTTATGCCCGGCATTAGTATCTCCCAAATATATCCTAAACCACAAGCCCCAACATGCGGACATGTTAGGGCTTGTTTTGCTATTAATCCAGTTTGAGCACAGCTAAGAAGGCTTCTTGCGGAATTTCTACGTTGCCAACCTGGCGCATGCGCTTTTTACCTTTTTTCTGTTTCTCAAGGAGCTTTCGCTTACGCGAAATGTCACCGCCGTAGCACTTGGCTAATACGTTTTTACGCATGGCTTTCACAGTTTCGCGGGCAATAATCTTCTGCCCGATGGCGGCCTGAATAGCGATCTCGAACATCTGACGTGGCAGCAGCTCGCGTAGCTTTTCGCAGAGGCGCTTGCCCCAGTCGTAGGCTTTATCGCGGTGCACAATAGCTGAAAGGGCATCTACTTTCTCGCTGTTCAGCATTACGTCCAGTTTCACCATATTGGAGGTGCGGAACCCGATGAGTTCGTAATCGAGGGAGGCATATCCGCGCGAAATGGTTTTCAGCTTATCAAAAAAGTCGAACACGATTTCAGCCAAAGGCATTTCAAAAGTCATCTCTACCCGGTCGCTTGTCAGGTACGTCTGGTTTTTCAGAATACCGCGCTTATCCATGCAAAGTGTAATAATTGGACCAACAAATTCTGATTTGGTAATGATCTGGGCTTTAATAAAGGGCTCCTCAATATGATCGATGTAGTTCGGCTCCGGCATTTCAGACGGTGCGTTTACCTTAATCATATCGCTTTTGGTGGTGTAAGCATGGAACTGCACCGACGGCACGGTCGTAATTACCGTCATGTCGAACTCGCGTTCCAGGCGCTCCTGTACAATTTCCATGTGCAGCATGCCCAGGAACCCACAACGGAAACCGAAGCCAAGTGCAGCCGATGTTTCCGGCTCCCACACGAGCGAGGCATCGTTCAGTTGCAGCTTCTCCATAGAGGAGCGCAGTTCTTCGTATTCGCTTGTTTCTACGGGGTAAATACCGGCAAATACCATCGGCTTCACATCCTCGAAACCCTGAATGGACTGTCCCGGCTTCTCAACGTGGGTAATGGTATCGCCTACTTTTACTTCTTTCGCGTTTTTAATGCCCGAGATGAGGTAGCCCACGTTACCGGCACCCATCTCCTTCCGTTCTTCCTGGTTCAGTTTCAGTACGCCAATTTCGTCGGCCTCGTAGGTTTTGCCGGTGTTAATGAACTTCACCTTCTCCCCTTTCTTAAGCGTGCCGTTAAAAATCCTGAAGTAAACTTCTATACCGCGATAAGAGTTAAACACGGAGTCGAATATGAGGGCTTGCAGTGGTGCGGCAGGGTCGCCTTTGGGAGCAGAAATTCGGTCGCAGATGGCGTTCAGAATTTCTTCTATACCGATGCCTGACTTACCCGAAGCATGTATAATATCGTCTACATCGCAGCCGATCAGCTCAATAATCTGGTCCGACACCTCCTCCGGCATAGCGTGCGGCAGGTCGATCTTGTTCAGCACCGGAATTATTTCGAGGTCGTTACCAATGGCCAGGTACAGGTTCGAAATAGTCTGGGCCTCAATCCCCTGCGATGAGTCCACGATCAGAAGCGCACCCTCACAGGCCGCAATAGAACGCGACACTTCGTACGAAAAGTCTACGTGGCCGGGCGTGTCGATCAGGTTCAGTACATAGTCTTCGCCTTTATAGCGGTAGTTCATCTGGATGGCGTGGCTCTTTATAGTAATGCCGCGCTCACGTTCCAGGTCCATGTTGTCGAGCAATTGGTGCTGCATCTCACGCTCCGCCACAGTTTGAGTAAACTCCAGCAATCGGTCAGCCAGCGTACTTTTGCCGTGGTCGATGTGGGCAATAATGCAGAAATTACGGATGTTCTTCATATAGTATCAATACGGAAACAAAGTTAAGAATATTCTGCTCAAATCGTTTTATTAAGCGAACGTTAAAATTTGCCACCGGCAACTGGCATAAAATTTCGGGAGGCACCCGCTACTTCGCCGATACTCCAGCAACACCTGTCTCCGTAAAAGCCTGCCAGCAGATTATTCAAATGAAAAGACCCTCCAAAAGCAAATAGGCCAACTTTAATACAAGGGTATAACACCACTAAACTCATCGCTTTAAAATATTACAAATCAACCAGTTAAACTAAAAGCCACAATATCAAAGTCATATTATATATCATTTTATTTAAGTTGCGTGTATTGACATCTGTACATTTATTTCTAATTTTATAAGTAAAAACCACTATTTCCACACACCCAAAGATTTACAGAAATTTTAGGGCGCTTAAAGTGCCATTACTTTAACAGACACTCATGGCAGATAACGACCTCGAGAGCAAGTTACAACAGAGAATCAAAGATTTAGAAGAGGAGCTGGCACAAACAAAAGAAAAATGCTCTTTTCTGGAAAGAGTTGTTCATGAGTTACCTGCCAATATTTACATTTCGGATCTAGATGAAGGCGTAGTGTGGTGTAACCGCACCAACGAAGAAACACTTGGGTACAGCCTGTCAGAAATTATCGAGATGGGTGGTTTTAATTACCTGAAGGAGATTGTGCACCCCGACGACCAGACCGTTCCGGAAAACAGCCTTGCGCACTACCGGCATTTTTCGGGTGCTGAGTATGGCGGCATTTTCAGGGCGAGGCACAAGCAGGAGCAAGAGTATAAGTGGTACACCGGCTGGGCCAAATCTTTCAGCAGAAAAGAAAACGGCGAAGTAAAAGACATACTGTGCGTGGATGTGGACCTCAGCTCCAGAATGGATACAGAGGAACAGCTGGTGGCAGCGCTGAAAGATAACTTAAAAAACAAGAACAAACTCCTGATAAAGAACCTGCGCAAACGTGAGGTACAGGTACTTAACATGATCTGCATGGGCATGAGCACGCGCGCTATAGCAGAACAATTATTCCTGAGTTACCATACCGTTGAAACTCACCGCAAAAACATACAACGCAAACTGGGCACCAACAACGTAGCCGAAATGGTCGTGTTAGCCCGCGAGGCAGGTTTGGGGTAAGGATGAATTATTCTAATGAAAAACACCTTCCAAAGGTTTTATGCGGTATTTTAGCCAAGGGCCTTACCTTTACCCTTGACCTTTTACAGATACAAATTGCTTCTGAAGGGTATTTTCATTCGAATAACTCGAATAATTAGAGGCATGTCTTTAAAAGATAATTACCTTATATCTATTGAAAAAATCATTGCTCCCGCGAGCTTTCAGCTCGTGGTTTTAAATGGAACGAGTTTTCAACTCGCGTAAACCGTCACTCCAATTCCATTTAACTCAGTGAGGCTATTCTGCCTTTTCTTTCTAATTTTTTATTGACAGCATTGCCTTGTAAAAACAGTTTCGGTCTCTCTACAGAACAGCACCCCAATTAACCACAGCGCCGTACTTTCTGCGTTAAGAACAGAACCTTCTCATGTTAACTAGCTAAGAGCTTTTCGTATCGGTTAAATTTTGTTAATTTCCTAAAAAAGCAGCTCCGGCACCACCTGCAAATGCAAAAATTGCAGCACCAACCCGAAGATCGGACCTTTTTACTTACATTTGTACGTTATAAAAACAGCACATACCTACACCAACTATGCAAGCGCCTCAGACTGAAATCTACAAACCCGTTCACCATATCCGGCTCGTAACAGCCGCCTCTCTTTTTGATGGGCACGATGCCTCTATTAACATCATGCGGCGTATTATCCAGGCCTCTGGTGCAGAGGTAATTCACCTGGGCCACAACCGCTCGGTGCAGGAAATTGTGGATTGTGCCATTCAGGAAGATGTGCAGGCGATTGCCATCACCTCCTACCAGGGCGGCCACCTGGAGTACTTTAAATACATGTACGACCTGCTGCAGGAGCAGGGCTGTGGCCATATCCGGATTTTTGGCGGTGGCGGCGGTGTTATTCTGCCTACCGAGATAGAGGAATTGCACGCTTACGGCATTGCCCGCATCTACTCTCCCGACGATGGCCGCGCGATGGGCCTGCAAGGCATGATCAACGACATGCTCAGCAAATGCGATTTCCCGACAGGCCAGAACCTGAACGGCGAAGTGCAGCACCTGCAGGAGAAAGATGCAAAATCGATAGCGCGTTTAATTTCCGCAGCCGAAAATTATCCTGAAGAATTTGCCAACATAAAGCAGCAACTCATCAGTCGGGCAACTGCAGGTGGCACAGCTGCTATAGATGCAGGAACAACGCCGGTGCTGGGTATAACCGGTACAGGTGGAGCCGGAAAATCATCGTTGGTAGATGAACTGGTGCGCCGCTTCCTCCTCGATTTTCCTGAAAAGAAAATTGCCATTATATCGGTGGACCCCTCTAAACGCAAAACAGGTGGTGCCTTGCTCGGCGACAGAATCCGGATGAACGCCATCTCGAACGACCGTGTATACATGCGCTCGCTTGCCACACGCCAAAGCAACCTGGCCCTGAGCAAATATGTGCAGGATGCCGTTGACATTGTAAAAGCAGCCCGCTTCGACCTCATCATACTGGAAACTTCCGGCATTGGCCAGTCCGACACCGAGATTGTGGAGCACTCTGACACGAGCCTGTACGTGATGACGCCAGAGTACGGAGCCGCCACGCAACTCGAGAAAATAGATATGCTCGACTTTGCCGATATTATTGCCCTGAATAAATTCGACAAACGCGGTGCCCTGGATGCCCTGCGCGATGTAAAGAAACAATATAAGCGCAACCACCAGCTCTGGGATGTAGAGGATGCGCAGCTACCGGTGTTTGGCACCATTGCCTCGCAGTTCAACGACCCGGGCATGAACCAGCTGTACAAAGCCGTAATGGCGAAGGTTTCCGAAAAAACAGGCATCGCATTCGACTCTAATCTGGATGTGACGGATGAGATGTCGGAGAAAGTATTCATTATACCGCCGAGCCGCACCCGTTACCTTTCCGAAATTGCCGAGACCATTCGCAACTACGACAAATGGAGCAGCGAACAAGCCGAAACAGCACAGAAATTGTATGGCATCCGGAAATCTATGGAGGCGGTGCAGGGGCTGGAGATAGAAGACAAAGACAGGCTGGTGAAGCAGCTGGAGCAGGCATATGCCGAACAGGAACTGCAACTCGACGGGCAAAACAAACGCATACTGGAAAACTGGAAGCAGAAGGTGCAGGCTTACAAAGATGAGTTCTACATTTTTAAAGTGCGCGACAAGGAGCTGAAGATAAAAACCCACAGCAAATCACTTTCGCAGCTCGACATTCCGAAAATAGCCATGCCGCGCTACGAGGCCTGGGGCGACCTCCTGAAGTGGAACCTGCAGGAAAACGTGCCGGGCGAATTTCCTTACACAGCTGGTGTATTTCCTTTCAAGCGCGAAGGAGAAGACCCGACCCGTATGTTTGCCGGTGAAGGTGGACCGGAGCGTACCAATCGCCGCTTCCACTACGTTAGCCTCGGCATGCCAGCCAAGCGCCTTTCCACGGCTTTCGACTCCGTTACGCTCTATGGCGAAGACCCCGATTTCAGGCCCGACATCTATGGCAAGATCGGTAACTCCGGCGTTAGCATCTGCTGCCTCGACGATGCCAAAAAGCTCTATTCCGGCTTTAACCTCTCCCACCCCATGACCTCGGTATCGATGACCATAAACGGGCCGGCAGCTATTCTATCCGGCTTTTTCATGAATGCGGCCATCGACCAGCAGTGCGAACTGTATATCAAAGAAAACGGGCTGGAAGAAGAGATTGACACGAAGATCGACGCTATTTTTAAGGAAAAAGGCGAAGAACGACCACATTACCAGGGTCCGCTGCCCCAGGGCAACGACGGTTTGGGCCTGATGCTGCTCGGAGTTACCGGCGACCAGGTGCTGCCGGCAGAGGTATATGCACCCATAAAAGAACGTACGCTGGCATCTGTTCGTGGTACCGTGCAAGCCGACATTCTGAAGGAGGACCAGGCGCAGAACACCTGCATTTTCTCCACGGAGTTTTCACTACGGCTCATGGGCGATGTGCAGCAGTACTTCATCGACCACAAGGTGCGTAATTTCTACTCGGTTTCCATTTCGGGTTACCACATAGCAGAGGCTGGCGCTAACCCTATTACGCAGCTGGCCTTTACCCTTGCTAACGGTTTTACTTTTGTAGAATATTACGCCAGCCGGGGCATGGACATCAACAAATTTGCGCCGAACCTTAGCTTCTTCTTCTCCAACGGTATTGATCCGGAGTATGCTGTTATAGGCAGAGTGGCACGGCGTATCTGGGCCAAGGCCATGAAACACAAGTACGGTGCCGATGCCCGCTCGCAGATGCTCAAGTACCACATCCAGACATCGGGTCGCTCGCTGCACGCACAGGAGATAGACTTTAACGACATCCGCACTACCCTGCAGGCCCTGTACGCCATCTACGACAACTGCAACTCGCTCCACACCAATGCTTACGACGAGGCCATTACCACTCCTACTGAGGCATCGGTACGCAGAGCCATGGCCATTCAGTTGATCATTAACCGGGAGCTTGGGCTTGCAAAGAATGAAAACCCGCTGCAGGGTTCCTTCATTATTGAAGAACTGACCGACCTGGTAGAGCAGGCCGTGTTGCTGGAGTTCGACCGGATAACAGAGCGTGGCGGTGTATTAGGTGCCATGGAAACCATGTACCAGCGCGGCAAAATTCAGGAAGAAAGCCTGTATTACGAAACGCTGAAACATAACGGCGACTACCCGATTATTGGCGTGAACACCTTCCTGTCGTCGCAGGGATCTCCAACTGTTATTCCGAAAGAAGTGATACGGGCTACAGAAGAAGAGAAGCAGTACCAGATAAAAACCGTGCAGAACCTGCACCAGCGGCACGCCGAAAAAGCGCAGGAGCAGCTCCGGAAACTGCAGCAGGTAGCTATTCAGAATGGCAATGTATTTGAGCAGCTGATGGAGACAAGCAAATTCTGTTCTTTAGGTCAGATAACCAATGCCCTTTTTGCTGTGGGCGGCCAATATCGTCGCAACATGTAAGGCTAAAAACAGACATCGTGCTATCAGAAAAATGACTGTATTTCGGTCCAATTTTCTGATAGCACGATGTCCATAAAAAATTTATATTATTTTTACAAAAAACTAACTAACGTTAGGAACTATTTTCTCATTTCAGCGTTAAGGAAATATATCACCTCCTTAAGCTGTAATGATCATGAAAAAGATATCTACCATCTCCTCCTTTCTGGTACTGGGCACCACTTTAGGCTTTTTACTTAAAAATCTTATGGTACCTACAAACCTTAGCATCGACCTGCAGGACGAAGATTACCACCTGTATTTATAGTAGCTGAAAAGCTATGGTTTGTCGTGCACCTGTTTGCAACATTTGTGCCTTCTGTTCCTTCTAAAAGACCGGAAGGCGCTTTGTTTTAGGAGTAATCCTGTCCAGATTTATTGGGCTTTCCCAATTTTAATGTAAAGTACTTCGACCTCCTTCCCGGAAGTTGCACCGTACGCTTTACCTTTCTGCGCTACCTGCTGTAACACCAGTTGTACCACATCCTGCTTCTGGTAATAGCCTCATCGGCTCAGGATAGTATTTTTACGGTTCCTCCAGACTATCTTGCTTAACGCAATCATAATACTGTCATAATTTCCTCATCATACTACAGCTGTAACTTCAGGCCAGAAAATAGCTTGTTTACCTTTGTGCCCATGATTGAGATCATCAGTAAAAATCAAGTATCGGCTGCCGCAGCCCTCGACAAATTCAAAGTGTCGTTTCTGTCGCCGTGGCTTATGCAGGTGCTCCAGATAAAGAGCCTGAATGAGTTGTATGCATCCGCCCATACCCTCGATGGTTTCACTTTTGTAGAGGAAATTTTGAAACGGCTTTCTATTCAGGTAGAGATCCATCCGCAGGACCTGCAGCATATTCCGGCAACAGGTGCCTTTATAGCAGTAGCTAACCACCCGTATGGTGCCTTAGATGGCCTACTTATGCTGAAGCTCCTGGGTACTGCACGCCCTGACTTTAAACTGATGGCCAACCACCTGCTCCAGCAAGTACCCAACCTGCTGGACGTGCTGCTTCCGGTTAACGCCATGCAGGATACAAAAAAAAGCAGTTTCAGTGGTGTGCGTACGGCTCTCCGCCAACTCCACAACGATATGCCTGTAGGTATTTTTCCTGCCGGGGAGGTATCCAGCTTTCATTGGCAGACTTCTGCTGTCTCAGACCCGGCCTGGCACCCGTCAGTGGGTAAATTGGTACAACTGGCGAAGGTGCCTGTGCTACCAGTTTACTTCAGCGGCCACAATGGCCTTACCTTTAGCCTGGCAGGCCTGCTGCACCCCTTGCTACGCACTGCACAACTTCCGGCTCAGTTGCTGAACAAACAGGGCCAGAAAGTACTGGTTCGAATAGGGAAACCAATCTACGGAAAAGAAATTCAGGCCCTCTCGCCAACGCAACTCCTGCCCTACCTTCGCGCCAAAACCTATGCCCTCGGCGCATGCCTGCGGGATGAGGAAAAAGAGATTTTGCAGCGGCTAAGCTCTACTGTGCAGCCAGCACCAGTTGTAGCCGAAACAGACCAGGAGCTGCTGTACCAGGAAATTTCCAACCTCCGGCCTTCTGCCAAATTAGTACAATACAAGCACCTGGAGGTTTATATGGCGGTGCAGCAGGAAGTACCGCACGTGGTTAACGAAATAGGTCGGCTACGGGAATTAACTTTTCGGGCAGCAGGCGAAGGCACTAACCTGGCCATAGACCTCGACGAATATGACCGGTATTACCACCACCTGTTCCTTTACGACCAGAAAGCCCGCAAACTGGTGGGTGCTTACCGGCTTGGCAAAGGCAAGTTTATACTCAAAAAGTTCGGGAAGAAAGGGTTTTACCTGCACTCACTTTTTAAAATGAAGAAAGGGTTTGTGCCAACGCTAAAAAACTCGCTGGAGCTAGGCCGCGCCTTTGTGCGCCAGGAGTACCAGCGCCAGCCTCTGCCCCTGCTCCTGCTCTGGAAAGGCATTGCCACCTACCTCGAAAATAAACTCAGTTACCGCTATTTAATAGGTTCGGTCAGCATCAGCGATCAGTTTTCATCTATGTCTAAAATGCTGATGGTCGATTTTATAACCACGCACTACTACGACCTGGAGCTGGCAGCGCTGGTGCAGGCGCGTAAAAAATTCCGCTATCGCTTTTCGAAAGAGCATTACGAAACAGTTCTGAACCAAAACGTTTCTTCCATCGATTCGCTGGAGAAGCTCGTTTCGTACCTCGATCCTAAACAGAGAACATTGCCGGTACTGCTAAAAAAATACCTGCAGCAAAACGCCCGCATCATCGGCTTCAATATAGACCCCAAATTTTCTAATTCTTTAGATGGATTTATGGTGATGGATGTTACCACGCTTCCTGCTACCACTGCTCGTTTGCTGGAACGCTACACCAGCAGTAACTCTGAAGAAACCCTTGGCTAATAATTGACAAAAACGGTTCTGAAGGCCATTTTCATTTGAATAATTTAGAGGTGCTTCCAGAGTTCATCGGAAGTCTGCCCCTAGCGCAGGTACAGACTTAAAAGTAAACCAAGTAGTTGTTGCAGTAGTACGTATTGCGGCAGGTAACAACAGGGCAGAAAAGGCAGCCAGTGCACAGCTTTAAAATATACTTTCTGAGCGTTCAGCATAAAATTAAAGAGAGAACAGCAACTATGCGACTTAGAACCCAACTCCCAGTAGCCTTTGCTGATGCTACTCGTCCACAAGATCCCTGCCCAATGACAAAAAGTGTGGCAGTGAAATTAGAGCCGAAGAATTAGCGTCTACCGCACGACTCGGGTCAAATTAATTATTCTAATGAAATTACCCTTCCAAACCTATTCTGACCTTTTTCAGGTCAAGGGTTGATGTTTATAATGTTGCCTTGCCCTGCAGAAAATCGCGGTACCAGTAACCGGAGCTTTTAATGGTGCGCTGCAGGGTTTCGTAATCTACATGCACCAGCCCGAAACGTGGATCGTAGCCTTCTGCCCACTCAAAATTATCCACAAACGACCATACAAAATAACCACTTACCTTAACTCCTTCTGCCTTAGCCCGATGTACCTGCTGCAGGTATTGCTGCAGAAAAGCAACCCGCTGCGGGTCGTGTACCTTCCCATCCAGAACCTGATCAGGGAAGGCGGCCCCATTTTCGGTTACAATGAGTTTCGGGATGTTGGCGTACTGGCTAAATTGGTGCAGCATGTGGTAAATACTTTCGGGGTACACTTCCCAGTTCATGAGCGTGTAGGGCACGTTTCGTTTGCGTGCCGGCACCAGGTTGGCTTGCAGAAATGGGGTCCAGAACGAATGTTTTACAACTTCGCGGGTATAGTTCTGCACACCAATAAAATCGAACTCGAAGGGCAGGAGATCTTCGTCGCCAGGTTTCATGTATTTTTCGATTCGCCGCATAAACTTCAGGTCATCGAGGGGGTAGCCCAAACCTAACGCCGGCTCCAGGAACAGGCGGTTTAGCAGGGCATCTACACGGCGAACAGTGCGAGCATCTTTCTCCTCTGGCCTGTAAGGAGTGATGTAGGAGCAGGAAAAGGTGGTGCCAATGGTTGCCTCCGGTTGCAAACGCCTGATGGTGCGCCCGCCTATGGCCTGGCAAAGGGCTGCATGATGCACCGCTGGCACAAACGACCCAAACCCTCTCCGGCCGGGAGCATGCACGCCTAAAAAATAGCCTGCCCCTGTAAACACCATCGGCTCATTTAGCACCATCCAGTGGTTAACTCTGTCACCAAATTGGTTTACGCACAAGGTTGTGTATTCTTCGAACCAGTCCAGCACAGCACGGTTGGTCCAGCCGCCCTGCTTCTCCAGGGCGTGCGGCAGGTCCCAGTGGTAAAGCGTAACCCAGGGCGTAATGCCGAGTTCCAGGCAATGGTCAATCAGGCGGTTGTAGTAGGCTAAGCCGGCTTTGTTTGGCCTGCCAAACCCCTGGGGCAGGAGCCGCGGCCACGAGAGCGAAAACCTGAAATTCGGGATATGCATTTGCTGCATCAGTTCCAGATCATCGGGGTACCGGTTAAAAAAATCGCAGGCCAGGTTGCCGTTGTGGTTCAGCTTTACTTTGCCTTTTGTGCCCGAAAATACATCCCAGATCGAAGCTCCTTTCCCCTCAGCTTCATGTGCTCCTTCTATTTGGTAGGCTGCCGTAGATACTCCCCAACAGAAGTCGTTGCCAAACGCGTCTCTAGTCAACTAGTATTTGTTTATTGGTTAAAAAATTATTTCGTGCCAGCAGCACCTGCTGTCCGGTGCTGCAACCGAAGCCGGTTTAAGAACTATTTCTGCGCTATGTATTTTCCAGTATAATGCGCTCCACCAGTGCCTCTGTCTCATCGGGGTAATGTACAGGCACTGTCTGCCCTTCTGCCAGCCACTGGTGCAGGGCGGGCAGGTGCTTTTTCTTTAAACTTTTGATGGTAGGTATGCCCATGTGCTGCAGCACGGCAGCATTGCAGACCTGCTCAAACTGGTTTTTCATGGGCACCACCATCAGCTTTTTCTGCAGGTAAAGCACTTCGGAGGGAGTTCCGAAACCTGCTGCACACAGTACACCCGAAGCAGATGCCATGCTCTGCAGAAATGCCTCCTGCTGCACAGGCCGCACCCAAACATTATCTAGCCTGAACTCCTGCTTGTTGTGCTTCGAAAAAACCTGCCACTCTACCCGCTTCAGTTGCGTGAGCCGGTTCACGATTTTATGGTCTTCGTGCGCAGGCAGGTACACCGTATAATGCCCCTGGTTCGTCACCGGTATTTGGCGAACCTCCTTCCGGATAATGGGCGTGTAAATGCTATCGTGAAAGCGGGCAAAATGAAAGCCGTAATGCGCGGTAGTAGGCGCATAGTTCCGAAGTATAAGTTTCCCCAACATATCGTTTTCGAGAGGTTGCGGTACATGCGGGCTTAGCACTGCCACCTGGTTGCTTAAGCCAATACATGCCTTTTTAGCCCAGGTACACGCCCAGGCCGATATTGGCTCAAAATCTGAAATAACCAAATCATATTCCTGCACCTGCAACAACTTCATCTCCCTGAAAAAGCTTCTGGAGTTAACCTGGGCAAAGGTCTTGTAAAAATCTACTCCACCGTTCTTGCCGAATATAAAGCTGAGGCCTCGCAACCTGTATTTAACCGGGTATGGCAAAGCAAGATCTACCTGACAACCGCTAACAAGCAGATCGAGGGTGCCATATTTCTGCAGCACAGGTATTATGTCGAGGGCACGGGTCAGGTGCCCGTTGCCGGTACCCTGAATGGCGTATAGAATTCTCAATGATCAGACCTGATTTTGTGAAGCATCATTATAGGGGTATAGCCAGAGGCGGAACTATCGGTTTGCTTCCGTAAAAGCCTTTCGGTACTTCCGGAGCCAAAATTCACACTCTCCTTTTACCTCATCATGATCAGATCATTATGTTTAAGTAAAACAATTTATGGCAACCATTCACCTAAGCCAGAAGGCAACTATATAAAAGGATAACAGAGATAAGATTATAAGCAAGTGCTGCAGAAGCTGCTAAATTAAATCTTGTTTTTGTCTTATTTAAGCCATTCTACCTGTTCTTAATATTAAGGTTTTGTTATGTCTCTTTAGAAGGCCAACCCCGGTGTAGCGAGAGCGTTCTAATGGTTTTCAGGTATATTTTTTTAGGCCTGCATCTTTAAAAGAATACATTTCCTATGAAACGAAACCACCAGATTGATTTTTTCAAAGGACTATTGCTACTTATTATTACTGTAGATCATTTCATGGATTCTGACAATCTCCTGAAAAAGTTCACTTTTGAGTTTGTAGGACCTGTTTCTGCTGCAGAAGGCTTTGTGTTTTTGTCGGGGTTAACGGTGGGGTTAATATACACTTCTAAATTGAGTAAGGCTGGAATAGCTTCTGTCGTTTCGGCAACACGTAAAAAGGCCTGGCACATTTACAGGCACCACTTCCTGTTGTTTTTGCTGGCCTGGGTATTTCTAGTTTCGGAGCAGGCATCGTTTCAGTATTGGGAAGGCGAATATGCCGCTATACTGGAACTTCCGTTACAGACGTTGCTCCTGGGCGGTCTTCTGGTTTATCAGCCTTTCCTGCTCGATATACTGCCAATGTACGTGCTGTTTATGTTACTCACGCCGTACATACTGCGCTTATACAGGGAAAGGTTTCATTGGCAGGTGTTAGCACTTTCGTTCCTGGTTTACCTGGAGGGTACCTTTGGTATTATAATACCTGCAACAGATTCCTTTTTAACCAATTCTCCGCTGCTATCGGGGTACTTTAACTTGCTGTGCTGGCAGTTCCTGTTCACAGGAGGGCTATTTGTCGGGCATCTTATTTTCTACCAAAAAACAGAGCCGATCCGGAAGAGCAAGCCCCTGCTGTACCTGTCTTTGCTGGTTTGCTTTCCGCTTTTCTTCATCAATTTTTTTTATATATCGCTCGAAGGCATTAACCTGGAGTTCTGGACTGAGCGTGGGCACCTACGGCCGCTCAGACTGTTAAACTTTGCGGCACTCGTGGTTATTCTTTCGCACCTGGCCACTCGTTTTAAAAGCTGGTTTCAGGCAAAAGCAGTGTGCTACCTGGGCAGGCATTCGCTACAGGTGTTTTCGTTACACATTCTGTTGGTGCTTTTCTTTAAGCCGCTTATTACGAACCTGAATACTGTTTACCCGGTTAAGCTCACCAACAACTTTTATTTTTACCCGGTAGGTACCGCTATGGTCCTTTTTATCATGATTCCAACCTTGTATTTGGCTCCCTTACTGGCAGCCTACCGGAAACAAAGTGCTCAGGTAAAACAAACCACCTGATGTTAAAAGAACAATAGTTACTTTAAGCAGATTTGAGGTTAAACTCCACCATTAAACGCTCAAAAAGTTCGAGGTTTGTTTCTACCTGATGCTCTGCCGTATCTTCTTCCTCCAGTTGTTGCATCCGCTGGTCCTCCTGGAACTTATATAACTTCCACTCCCCCTCCTGGTACTCCAGCGAGGTAAGGTTCTCGATCCAGTCGCCGGAGTTCAGGTAGGTAACTTTGCCTTCTGACGTGACAATATCTTTTATTTCCGGATGATGAATATGGCCACACACAACGTAATCGAAAGCGTTGGAGATGGCAATATCGGAGGCTGTTTTCTCGAAGTTGTTTATAAACTTAACCGCCGATTTAACCCTGTTTTTAATGTTGCGCGATAAGTATACTTTCTCACGGTTAAGCTTGCGGCAGCAGAAATTGACAAACCGGTTCAGCAGTATGAGCAGGTCGTAACCCTCGGCCCCGAGTTTGGCCAGCCACTTGGAGTGCTGCATGGTTACATCGAACACATCGCCATGAAAAATCCAGGCTGACTTGCCGTCGAGGTTCAGCACCAGCTTGTTCACGATCTGGAAAGAACTCATTTTGAAACCGACGAATTTCCGTAGCATTTCGTCGTGGTTGCCAGTTACGTAGTATATGCGGGTTCCTTTGGTCATGAGGCTGAGCAGGTGCTTTACAACCTTCATGTGGGCTGTCGGCCAGTAACTTTTGTTAAACTGCCAGATGTCTATAATGTCTCCGTTCAGGACGAGCGTTCTGGGCTTAATGCTTTTCAGGTATCGCAGAAGTTCGGTTGCGTGGCAGCCATAAGTACCTAAATGCACATCTGATATCACTACCAGTTCTACTCTTCTTTTTTTTGCCATGGCAGATTTGTTTTTGCAGCCCACCTGTGCTTTGCCCAAATAAAAATGACAGATTAAAATGTTCTCCGGCGCAAGTACACCTTGCCTGAGGTAACAGTGCCTATGCGTGAAGCTCCTTGGCCTACCTATAACTCCAAAAGAAGCCCGATAAGTAGGAAGACTAACACTTACCCACAAGTTGAAGCAGGTTGATTCGTAGTAGTAAAAAATACATGTTTTCAGGTTGCTAATAGCTGGTGCTATTAGCAACCTGAATTATTCAAATGAAAAGTGCCTTCCAAAGCTTTTTCAGCTAAAATTATCCAAGGCTACTTTCCCGGAAACGTGTTCCTTAAGCTTTGTTGAATTTTAATGGAGAGTTAAAAGAGTGCAACCTGAATAAAAAAAGGCTTAGCACATTGCCGCTTGTCTGCTGAAGTAAATGAAGTAGCTTTCTCATAAGTCATAACATATTTAGTACTGTGCACTAAATTACAAAATGCTTATTACCTGAACATTATGACTGCATCATGTTTGGGTTACGACTTCTCTGCGAGTACCCTTGCCAATAATTTAACTATTTTCCTTTGGAAGGCTGTTTTTATTAGAATAATTCATTTATGTGGTAATTGCTGATCATGCTTTATAGCTGCTGAGAGCTACAAAGAGTCTTTACCAGGTGCACCCGTTCCTACAGCATCAGCCGAAAAAGCAGGCAAAAAAAAGCAGCGACAGGTTTAGTTGCCGCTGCTTTTGCTGATAGTATTATAATCTACTTAGTTAACAATAAGACGTTTTACAGCGCCTTCGCTGGTTCTAATAAAGTATAAGCCTTTGGTATAGTTGCTCACATTCAGAGACTCTACACGGGTGCCAGTAAAAACCTTACGGCCCAAGGCATCGAGAACCTCAATATCCGCTTCTTTACTTAAGAACACGGTAGCCCCATTGGCAGGGTTCGGATATACAAAGAATTCTTTCTCGCTTGCAACCAGCCCGGGGCTGGAAGTTACCATACTCTGAACTTCGAAAACAGCTATTGTGCCACTTAGCTCATTGGCTACCGCCAGGTAAGCTTTGCCGGTTGGGCTGTCGGTAGCAGAAATAAATATAATGCCTTCCGGACCATGGTCGCCTGCAAAGGTGGTGAGGCTGCGGCTGTTTTTATAATCTACAAATTTCGGATCAGCAGGATCTGTCACATTATACACCATAACGCCACCTACGCGCTCCAGGGCTACAAAAGCATACATGTTACCGGCAATCTCAGCTACTGTTACTCCTTCCGGCTCAGGACCTTTGGCACGGCTCCTGCTCTTTTTGGTATTGCTTTCGTTGTCGGAGTTAAACAGGGGCGCTATGGCAGCATCAGTGGAGGTAATCAGTTCAAAATCGTCGCCGCTGTCGTACACGAGAGCTTTTGTTTCGGCATTCCAGATAGAAAAAGAGCGTGAACCTACCACATACAATTCATCAAAGTCGCCGTCGTTATCGGTGTCGCCCTGCAGGTTCGAAATGCGCAGGCGGCCCAGGTTGTGATTTTCCTGCAGCATGGCAGCATGCGGAAAAGCAGCAGGATCTAAGGTTACAGCGCTAACGGTGGTGCGCTCGTTCAGGCCGTTGTACTCTTTTTCGTCGCCTTCGTTGGCAGTAACCAGGTAGGTGTTGCCGCCGAGGGTATAGTTCGCCATACCATCCGGAATGTAAAACGCTTTAACAGGCCAGTTGGCGAGCAGCACCTCGTTGTTGTTATCAGAGGCATCGAACCCGTTGCCCATGGCCATCATGTTTTTGGTGCCGAGCGGAAAAATGCTGGTAACGGTATTGTTTTCCAGGTTTATTTCAGCAACTGCGTTGTTCTCCTGCAGTGTTACCCAGGCTTTTCTAGAATCGGCTGCCACGGTTACATACTCCGGCTCCAGGTCTTGCGACAAGGTGCTGCTGGCTTTTGTTTTGCGAACTCCGGCCGCTACCAAGGCAGCCTCCTGGCTGTTAAAACTATCAAATAAAATAGTGGTTACCTGCGCCTGTGTCAGGTTATTTATTCCTCCTGAAACATCTATCACGCTGACAGAACCTTCCGGGTCAACAGTGTAATCGGGGTTTGGCTGGCCTTCGTTGGCAGTTATCACTTTAGAGCCATCGGGAGTAAAGGTTATCATGTCGGGAAGTGCGCCTACAGTTACCTGCTTTAGAAAATCGCCATCTGTGTTAAAGAAGACGACCGAACCGTTCAGCTGCTCATTTGCATTAGGAGAGGCTACTGCCACTATGCCCTTGTGCACAGCCACACTCGTAATACCTCCGTAACCAGACAAATCAATTGACTTTAACAGAGAAATTTGACCAGGGTCTGAAAAATCAGCAATGTCCAATCGGTCTTGCACGGCACTTGTCATGAACAGGCGCTGCGTCAGAGGGTCGTGTACAACAATTTCGGTAGTGCTGCCGTCCAGAGCATTTGGCTCAAAGCTGCCGACATGCGTTAACTCAATTTCTTTTGTTGGTTGTGGTGCCTGCCGGTCGTTATCTTTAATATAGATGGTAGCCATCGGTTTACCGGTAATTGTAAGACCGGTAGCATTCTCCAGGCTTAACACAAAATATTCGTCCTGCTCCTGTTCCGTATCGTCGATGATGGGAATAGAGATGATTTGTTCGGCACTGCTGCTGCCGGTAAAGCTTAGGGTTTGGGTAGCCAGCGTAAAATCGGCGGCACCTGCCGAACTGAAAGGTGCTCCTTTTACCACCAGGTCAACGGTTCCTTCGGTAGGGTTCTCCAGTGTTAACTGCAGGCGTAAGGTACCGGCATTTTCCTGCACCACCATAAAAGTAGACGCGAAAGCAATGCTGGTTGTATAAGTAAATGTGTAGCTGTAAGGGCTGTACATAGCCTCTCCGGTTGCATTCTGAACACCTGCAACTACCAATGTATGTGTTTCGGCAGGTGCAAAAGGAGTAGCATAGGTTAAGGTAACGGCCTTTTTATCGTCGCTTAAGGTGGCAGCTGATAAGCCTTCCAGACCTGTATAATTAGCTAGGGTGGTGGCCGAAGCCTGATCCAGTTCGTTGTTGAACACCAACCTGATGCTGGTTTGGCTCAGGGTGCTGGCACTAACTATTGCCGGAGGACCAGGGAAATTCCATGCCGGCCACTGCTGTGCGGCTGTTCCTGAAGCAGTTCCTGACCAGTTGGCAGGGTTCAAAATGGCTTGCTGTAGTTGCTCTTTAGTGCCTGCTACCGTGCCTGTATAGTACGCATTTACGGTGTTGCCTTCTACGTTACCTGCTGCAGTACTCAGGTTCAGGGCGCTTACGCCATCTGTAAGGCCAGCAGGCAGCATTGAGTAGCTGCCATTGCAGACAGTGTTGTTCTCGAGCCAGGCATTAGAGCTCAGAGCGGTAATATAGCTTGGCGCGTCTGGCGTACCGGTATATAGTATTACCTGATCACCACCGGAGCTAAGGCCGAAGCCGGAGCCACTTACGGTACCTGTTGTTGCCTGTAGGGCATCGTTCTGAATTCGGATAATAGTTCCAGCTGCAACGCCTTCTTCCAGAGCTGTCCAGGTAAAGCCGCCTGCGCATTGGGCCTGTGCGTTGGTGGTGTATTTGGCATCGGTGATATGCACGCTGGTTCCGGGTAAAATATTAACCAGCGTTAAAAGTGCAATCTCATCTTCTGTGGAGGTGGCATTCATGCGGTAAGCAACCACCAATATATCTCCTGCCTGGAACTGTGTCTGCTCCGGCATGGTAGTGAAAGTAGCAGCTTGTACTGTCGTAATAGCGTTATCAGAAAGGTCTTCTATCCTATTGGCCTTCAGTGCGAGGTAGTAAGTCTGGTTCTGAAGCAGTGCAGCCGCAGGCATAACTGTTAAAACGCGTCCTGCCATTTGAGCAGTAAATCCGACAGCCGTACCAGTGGCATTATTTAGCCGAAGCTCTACTAACTCATGTGCATTTTCATTAGTGATAGCGGCATTGTTCAGCAGGCGAACCTCTTCGTTAAAGGTTATAGTTGGCTGAACTGTTGGTGGAACCAAAGTAGCTCCGGTAGCAGGCGCAAACACAGCAGTAGGTGCCAGCAGGTCTGCCCCCACGGGGTTTGCCTCCAGCGTTACATTATCGAAACGATTATTGCCAACGGTACCGCCACTCCCCTGCTCAAAGCTGATTCTGATCTTAAAATCTGGGTTATCGTTTACGGCCACCAGATCTGTAAAATCGAGTGTCTGGAGCGTCGGGTTGCCATCAGCGGGTGCCAGGGTGGTTAGCCGCTGAAAGGTAGTGCCGTCGGTTGAATAATTTATCAGTTGCGTACCCGCTCCTGATCCTGATCTGCGTGTAGCGTATTTTACCACCACATCTTTAAAACCAGCAGTTGGCAGGCTAAACTCCAGGGCACCACCAATCGGGTCGTTAAAACGGAGGTGTGTACCGGCTTCGTTGTTATCGCGGGCGTTCAGGTTTTCGGCATCGAAGCCTTGCCCGGTATTGCTTGTAACCTGAATGGCACTTATACCACCTGCCACATGCCGGATAGCAGCACCAGATACAGTGGCGGAAGTAGGTGCGAGCAAAGCTGCCTGGTCGGCAGAGTTATTGAAACTCCAGTAATGAAGCAGCGTTTGTGCAGAAGCAGTCTGCTGCAGCACCATCAGAAGCGCAAACACCAATCGTAATTTTTTTCTCATAAGTCAGCTATAAATTATATTTATATAGTTTTTTACAAATATAATCTTGCTGTATTACGGCATAATTATCAATTCATTACCAGGAAGTTAAGTGAAAACAACTGTATAACCAGGGCATACTTTTTCCGCAGCGATTCTAGCAGGAGAACATATGTTGAAGTTAAAACACCCAGCTCAGCAATAGTGGCAGGTACTTACCGTATCATAACATGTAGTTTACATGCAGGTAATAAATAGATGCCTACTTTGTACTATGGAAAAGCTGATAACTATTTACTGTGTGCTGTTGCTATGTCTGGTCTTCACGATACTGGGTATTTTGCTGTGGAATGCCGAAGGCAAATCTCTAAAGGCCGGGGCAGCTAAAGACAATTTGCTCCTGGCCTGTGCCAGCCTGATAGCCGTTATTATTTTACATGTAAACTGGCTGCTGCTGCCTTGGTCCAGGGAGCAGCATGGCGATGTTTATGCTTTTAGTGTATTAACGTTTTTAGGTGCCTTCTGCGCTCTTCCTGTTTTTTTCCTGGCTGAAAGGCTGAAGCTTCCTTTTAAGAACTCTAAGCGGCTTAACCAGTTAAAAGTGCAGCCTTAATACTCCTCCAATTCAGAAATCAAAATGTTCTATGGTAGGAGCATCTTTGGTCAAAATTACTAATCCACAGCTTCTAGTGCTGCCTTTCTAATTTCACACCTGCTATAAAAGATGCCTCTACTCTGTGGTGGCACTGGAAATTGGCGGGCACCATCTCCTATATATCAGGTAATCCCGCCTTTCTTGAGGTTTATTATAAAATCAGCTTAAAAATTATTCAAATAAAAACAGCCTCCAGAAGGTTAACCGTCAAATTTTATCCAAGGGTCTACTTCACTGCCAATTTTGTTTGCACAGCATTTATTAAAAAATAGTAAAACCAGCACGTGCTGTATGGAAAAAGGAGATAGTAAAATTATACAGGCTTCGGATAAAGCATAGGTAGTAGCTAAAGAAAAATTATAGTTCAAAAATATAGGTATTTCAATTTAAATTATTACTTTTATAACCAAGTTATTATTGTTGAAACCACCCTCTACTCAAGCGAACTATTTCTCATTAGTTGTAGTTATCATCTCACAAACTCCTTATACACTTTATTCCGCTGAATTTTATGGATAACCTGATCCTGATTCATTGTATCTTGCTGCTGGTAATTGTACTGGTGGTATTACTTGTGTTTGTATGGGGAGAGCCTTCTCAACCCGGAAAGACCCATTTTAAAATTGAGAAATGGTTACTTGCCTGCAGTAGCCTGGCCGGTTTCGTTATTCTGCATCTAAACTGGTTGTTTCTGCCTGCCTACATCCAGAAATTTGGCGATCCGGTTAGCTTCGCTTTCTTCCTGGTGCTGGCTACTTTTTGCGTTGCACCACTTTTTTTCCTGGCTAAAAAACACAAGCCGGCTAAAAAGAATCCATCATGGTCCGTTTTTATAAACGCCAACCAGGTGCATTCTCCTGAATAGCATGGCTTCATCAAATACAATAAAGTAGTTGCACGAGCCCCTGCTCGCAAAGGTTATGTTAGGGCCTCTTATAAGAATAAACCTCCTTTACTAGCAGATGCTCCTATAGAATAAATTAAGACGAATGTTGCTAAAGCCGGCATGTGGTTATTGCCTTTTTCATAAATTTTTGAAGGGGCATCTGCGGCTTTAACCCTCCTTTTCTGTTTCCGATTTTACGGCCTTACCTGCACTAACTCTTTATGCTATGGTTACAAGTGGCTGCTCTGGCAAGGTTAACCTATAGCTTCTCTTTCCGTTTTAAACAAAATGCGTAGCTTTGCAAAATATCGTTGCTTAACTAACAGATATTAGTTTAATTGCACCTGCAGGTGCACTAATCACTTATTATGGAATTGAAAAACGTAAAAGACAAGATCAGCTACATTATTGGCCGCGACATGGCCACCAACCTCACCAAGCAAGGAATTGAAATTGAGGCAGATGCCTTTGTAGTAGGTCTGAAAGAAGTTTTATCCGGAAAACCCTCTTCCCTCTCCCAGTCGGAGGTGCAGCAGGCCATGATGGCGCTGCAGCAGGAAATGAGCCAGAAACAAGGCGCTCAGGGTGGCGAGAACCAAAAAGCCGGCGAAGCTTTCTTAGCAGAAAATAAAAACAAGGAAGGCGTAAAAACCCTGCCAAGCGGCCTGCAGTACCAGGTGCTGAAAGAAGGCAACGGTAAATCGCCTGCCGCCTCAGATAAGGTTACCACCCACTACCATGGCACCCTTATAGACGGCACCGTGTTCGATTCCTCATATGAGCGTGGTCAGCCAGCCACTTTCCCGGTAAACGGCGTTATTGCCGGCTGGACAGAAGCACTGCAACTGATGCAGGAAGGTGCTAAATGGAGACTATTTATACCATCTGAGCTGGCGTACGGCTCACAGGGTGCCGGCGATGTGATCGGTGCGAATGCGACCCTGGTGTTTGATGTTGAACTTCTTTCGGTTCATTAACAGCAACCGGAAAGGCAATAGAAAAGGAGGCGTGTGTAGCGTCTCCTTTTATTTATTAAAGGCACTTTGCGACTAAGCTACCGGCAGTACCCTTGACCCTAAGATGCCTGAATTAGCTTTGGAAGGGCAAAACCATTTAAATAATTGCAACCATTGCCGATAGGTAGCTGCTCGGAATTACCATTACCGAATTTCAAACAAATACACATCTCTACCGTTCTAAAATATACAATAACTAAAAACTACATTTATGGGAAACAATCATAACGAAGGGAAAAGATTCTTAGACAGTGTACACCAGTTCTTCGACTCCGCTGCCAGCTACTCACGGTTAGATCCGGGTATTCTGGCTCAGATAAAAGCCTGCAACAGTGTATACAAGGTTTCTTTCCCGGTTGAGATTGATGGAAAAGTGGAAGTAGTAGAAGGAATCCGCGTACAACACAGTCATCATAAGCTGCCTTCTAAAGGTGGTATCCGCTACAGCATACAGGTAGACGAAGACGAAGTAAAAGCACTCGCTACCCTTATGACTTTTAAATGCGCCGTAGTCGATGTTCCGTTTGGGGGAGCAAAGGGTGGTGTAAAAATTAACCCACGCACCAGCTCAGCCAAAACCCTTGAAAAAGTTACCAGACGGTTTGCCACTGAGCTGATTAAAAAGAACCTGATCGGCCCTGGCATTGACGTGCCTGCCCCGGATTACGGAACAGGTAGCCGCGAAATGGCCTGGATCGCAGACACCTACCAAACCTTTAAATACGGCGATGCCAATGCGCTGGGTTGCGTTACGGGTAAACCTGTGGGCCAGGGAGGCATCAGAGGGCGTTCGGAGGCAACAGGTTTAGGTGTGTACTTCGGTATCCGCGAAACGCTGCTCGACACAGAACTGCTGAAAGGCAAGGGTCTGGACGGACAAACCATGGAAGGCAAGCGCATTATTGTGCAGGGCCTGGGAAACGTGGGCTACCATGCAGCTCTTTTCTGCCAGCAAGATGGTGCCATTATTACAGGTATCGCTGAGCGGGAAGGTGGCATTTTCGACCCGAACGGCATCGATATAAAAGATGCCTTTAAACACAGAACAGAATCCGGCTCTATTCTGAACTACAAAAACGCCAGGAATTACGAAAACTCCCTCGACCTGCTCGAGATGGATTGCGACATTCTGATTCCGGCTGCCCTGGAAAACCAGATTCATAAAGATAATGCAGCCAACATTAAAGCCAAGATAATTGCAGAAGGCGCCAACGGCCCTGTTACCAGAAACGCGGAAGAGATTTTGATTCAGCGTGGCATTGTCATTATTCCGGACCTGTACCTGAATGCCGGTGGTGTTACCGTTTCTTATTTCGAATGGCTGAAAAACCTGTCGAACGTGCGCTTTGGCCGTATGGGCAAAAGAGCCGAAGAAGCCAGCCACCGTCGTCTGGTAAACGCCATAGAATCGTCGTCTGGTAAAAGCCTGTCGCCACAGGAGAGAGCGTTGCTGATTCAGGGTTCTGATGAGATAAGCCTGGTGCGCTCCGGCCTGGAAGACACTATGATAAATGCTTACCACGAAATACGCGATGTGATGGATCAGCAGAAAATCCAGAGCCTCCGCACCGCTGCTTTCCTGACTGCTATCGAGAAGATTGGCGTGAGCTACGAAGCGCTGGGTATTTTCCCTTGATCTGACACAAGCTGCTTGTTCAAAGTTCCGGACGTGTTATTCAATTATTTAAATGAAATTGGCCTTCAGAAGGAAACCCGTTTAAATTTTGCCAAGGGGCTGCCCTGCTTTTGCTGGCTTTAAGCACCAGCTGTTGCACACAACAAAAAGACCAGGTTATGATATAATCATATCCTGGTCTTTTTTTATGCTCCTGAGCCAATGCAGGGCTTCAGGTAATAAGGTGAAGTAGTTGAAATGAATAAAATTATGTTTGGCGTTGGCTGCCTGTAACATATAATTGTGTACGATGGCATTAAAGTGTTTTTCAGAGAAAACCACGGCAGCAAACACATCGGCATGCAGCAACTTGTTTACAGTGTCGTAGAAATAAGTGGTCAGCCACAGCTCCTGGTCCCGTTCAAAAGCGCCACTTTTGGTAAGGTCGGTACAGTAATACCGGATGTGAGGGTACTTCGCTACAAACTGAAACGCCATCATGTACTCTTTTTTAAAAGAAGTAGTATCAGGTTTCTCCTTCCAGCGAAGCATCAGAACTTCTGTATCTGGCAGGTAAACAAGATCAGCAGCAGGTGTAGAGCTTATCGTCATAAGCACTTTTACATAAAGTACAACATAAGCTTAAGGTAAGCTTTTACCCCCTGTTAAGCAAGTAATATTCCTATTTTAACCCTAACTTTACCCTTCCTTTCTGCAGCTGTACATAGACACGGTTAAACAATGCTATACCTGCTCCTGCCCCAACATTTCTTTAGCTGATTTTCTTTTCCCGCTGCCATTAAGGCTATAAGTTAAATGGAGCGGCACCTGGTAAAATCCGGGTGCCGCTCCTGCTGCTGTTTTTTTGCGATAGTCTACTTCAGGTGTAGCCACTTCTCGAAGAGCTGCTGTTGCTGCGAAGTTGGAGCTTCTACACGCTCAAAACGGTAGCGAACGCTTTCATCTTTCAGGAGCAGCACCTCAAGTGTCTGCAACTTTCCGCTTCTGTTCACCAGTACCTGCACCCTGTCGCCGAGTTCATAATTAGCCAGTGCCGCTGTTACTTCGTCTGCTGAGGCTACCCGCGTGCCTTCTATGGCTAGTAGCTCGTCCTGCACGTTTATGCCTGCCTGCCAGGCGCTGCTGCCTCTGGTAAGGCTCCGTACAATCAGCTTGCCATCAGAAGGCGAGGCAGTAGCACCCCAGTTCACCTGGTTGTTACCGGCATTCAGGTTAACCAGTTGCAGGCCTGCTGCTTCAAAAATGCAGTTGTAGTCGGGGGTTTTGGTGCCGTTTATGTAGTCTCTGAAAAAGTCGTCCAGTTTTTTGCCTGCTACCAGCTCAAGTGCTTGTTTTACCTCCTGTTCGGTATAGCCACGGTTTAGCTGCTTGTAGTAACGGTTGTACATATACTGCATCACATCGTCCAGGTTTTTGGCTCCGTTGGTGGCATTCATCAGCTCCATGTTCAGCAGATGCCCCAATACAGTGCCTTTGGTGTAGTACGAGACTTCGGTGTTCCTGGAGTTCTCGTTTGGCCGGTAGCTCTTGATCCAGGCATCGAAGCTGGCTTCGCTAACCGTCTGCACTTTGTTTCCGGGCGTGTTCTCTACTGCATGTATACTCCCCGATACCGTATCCAGGAACTTCTGGGGTGTGATGATGCCTGCCCGCAAGCAGATAACATTGCTATAGTAGCTCGTGAACCCTTCGGCTACCCAGAGCAGCGTTGTGTAATTTTCCTGGCTGTAGTCGAAGGGGCCTAATGGCTCTGGCCGTAGCCGCTTTACGTTCCAGAGGTGAAAATACTCGTGCGCCACCAGGTTCAGAAAGCCGTTGTACCCGCTTTCGGTGCCATAGCTGGTGCTGGTTGTTTGCAGGGTAGTTGAGTTGAGGTGCTCCAGGCCTCCCCCGCTCCGTTGCAGGTTGTGCACAATAAATACGTATCGCTTAACCGGCAGCTCCCCGAATATGGCAACAGCTGTTTCCGTTACCTTCTTCATGTCGGCGAGCAGGCGGTCTGGCACAAAATTGCCAGGGCCGTACATGGCTACCTCGTGTGGTACACCGGCCGCCGTAAAAGTCAGTACCTCGTGGTTTCCAATTTCCAGCGGAGAGTCGGCCAGCACGTCGTAATCAGGGAAAGTGTAGGTGAAATTACCGGTGCTGGTTAACCCCGTAGACACTTTGCTCCAGTCTTTGTAAGGCTTCACCACCAGTTCGCCACTTTGCTTCTGGTAGCCTTCCGGATACATAAAAACACTTGTGCCGTTTACATACCCATGCGAGGCATCTATGAAACTGGTACGAACGGAAAGCTCAAAAGCGTACACCTTGTACTTAACTTTAACTTCGGAGGCTTTCTGAGAGTAAACCCGCCAGGTGTTTTTGTCTATTTTTTCGGCCCGGAGGTTTTTACCAGCTTTGTCGGTAGCCACAAAACCTTCTACATTTTTCGGGAACTCGCGGATAAGGTATGAACCCGGAGCCCAGACAGGCATTTTATAGTCGATGTGGCCTTTACGGCCGGTTCCCTTCAGGTGTAGTTCTACCTCGAAATAATGTGTGTGTGGCTCCGGCATGGAGAGCGTGTACTGCAGTTCGGCTGCCAGCGCAGCAATGCTTTGGTACAAGCTTAAAAAGGCGACGAGAAGGCAGGTAAGTAGCAGGCGCTTTGGTGCAAGCATGATAAGAGTAGTGAGATTAGATGCGTGTAATTTCGCTTAAACAATGTGTAAACAGGCATTTTACAACAATTTTTCCTTTTATACAAAACGTCTTCCAGCTTTGCTGCCTCTACGGGCTGTAAAACCCGTCTAATTCTATAAAAACATGTCGTTCAACCTCTAAATACATACCATTGATAATCAACCAATTGCAAAATGAATTTAATTTGTTTGGCATTGATTTAGGCTTAAGGTAAACCATTTCTGGTGCAATTTATGTTATAATGCTACACGTATGCAGTTTATGGCTTTTGCAAGGCAGCATAGTGTCTGAGTTTTTGAGCGAAAGTCTTTGCATTTCACCAAACCCTGAACCTATGAAAAAAGTAACGATTGTTGTGTTATCGCCTGTTGTTCTGCTCCTGTTTTTTCTGACTGTGGCAGAACCACGTACCACCGATGCCAGCTGGGTCGACGATGGACTTGAAACAAGTTACCTGAACGAAGAGCCAACAACAGAGGCTACAGTAGGTAAAAGATATAACAGCACGGAGTTTACAAAAAATAAAAAGGCACCTAAGCTACCTGGAGCAACAGACGAAGCATTAGTTACCTACGCGCTAAGCCTGCTTGGCAGCCCTTATCTTTATGCAGGCATGTCAGAAGAAGGTTTCGACTGCTCTGGCTTTACCACCTATGTTTTTGAACAGTCTGGCATTGCCATTGGTCGGTCTTCCTCGTTGCAGGCCGAAGAGGGCGTAGCAGTTTCGAGAGAAGAGGCGCGGCCCGGCGACCTCGTCATATTTACGGGCACAAACAAACACGACCGCACGCCAGGCCACGTCGGCATTGTTATCTCATCGCCCGGCGATACCATTTCCTTTGTGCATTCATCTTCGAACGGAGGTGTTAAAATAAGCCAGGTAGAGGGCTCCGGCTACGACGACAGGTTCCTCGATCTCAGAAGAGTAATGGAGTAAATTGATGTTCCGGGGGTGCGCACCCTTGGCCCCATTTAAGCAAAAAACCTTTTGGAGGGCGTTTTCATTAGAAGAATCTGATGAGCGCCCTTCTACCGTTTCTACAGCTCTAGTAGGTAATCTATAAACTAATCGGCTTTTTATCGTACACCTACTTAGTGCCGCGCCAAATAATAAGCAGAAGTGAGAAATTCTTATGGCGCGATATTTCTCGCTCATGGCTACTATTCAGGGGCCTCAGGCCGTTTAGGAATGTATACCGGAGCAAAACCATTTTATAACGTATAAGTTGGAGAAACACTAGCTGCTACGTTCCGTTTTTACAAGGTAAAGGGCCTGCAAACGCTGATATGTTTGCCTTTAGCAGAAACTTTTTTGGCACCTGCACGCGGCGAAGCAGCCAGTAAGAATTTTCGGAGACACACCCTAACCCATAGAACTATGGTACACCCCTATGTTGTAAACACCATAAACGCCTTGGTGCTGCTTATTGCAGGTCTAACAGCTTATTTTGTAACCAGAGCTCCTGCCCCGGCAGCCCTGCTCGCCCCGGCTTTCGGTGTAGCCCTGCTGGCCTGCACTAGGCACCTGCGCAAACACAACCAGTTCGTAATAAACACAGTTACCGCCTTAACTTTAATAGCCGGCTTTACCTTTCTGCTTTACATCGATTTTGAAGGAGGTTCCTGGAAAATAAACGACATGCTTTACCTCCTGATGGGCATCAGTTGCTTTGTGGCGGCTGTCTTTTATACCGGTACCTTTTTAAGTGAGCGCCGCAAAAAAGACAATACTATTTATAAAGACGATTTATAAAAAAGAAAAGCCTGACGTACCCTTGGGTACATCAGGCTTTATGAATCCTACTTAATCTTAACAAGCAGCTCTTTTGTAAACTTTTATACAGAAGAACTATCCGAAGACTAAAGGCAACAGTTACTGCATAAGCAGCATACACTGCTTACTAAGCCGACTCACCTTTTACGTGAATACTATTACCTTGGCTTACTAAGACTTGTGTGGGATTAGACATAGCACCTCCTTTCTCTTTAGTCCGACATAAACCCTGAGCGATTTCCCTTTAAAACAGTTTAGGTTGATCAGATTCAGAGCCGTAGCACTCGCTACCTTCATTGTACTAAAGGTAAAATATTACAGATAAGTTCACAACTATAAAGAAAGTTTTTTATAAATATTTTTACCCGCAAAATCGACCAGAAACCATACTAGTAGGCTCAGATAGCACAAATTATATAATCGCTTCAAAATCAATAAGCTACAAAGAGCAGGCACTAAATTAAACCTACCTCCATTTCTGGCAAGCCTATTGCTTCTCTTCTTAATTGCTTCTAAACAGGCTCTGGAAGTGCTGGTAAAAGATTATGAGGAATAAGACGTGGGCACTGCAGCATTGAAAGTTTTATTATAAGAATCTGTTCTGCTAGACTAAATTATAAGATTTCGGGCTTTATGTAGCTAATGAACGTTTGTTATTCTTATTTTGTAATATATTGCGTCTTAATTATGGCAGGCGCAGCTACAAGTAAAGCGTTCATTCTATATATTTACATTTAAAACGTATCGTATTTTAACCTAAAACTACATGCTTTAACATGAGAAAGAATTTATTTGTACTTGCTTTTCTCTTTTTGATCTCAGGTTATGCCTGGTCGCAATCGGTATCCCCTACAGGTATCTGGACAAACGAGGAAGGCAAAGCCCGTTTTGAGATATACCAATGCGGCGATAAGCTTTGCGGAAAAATTGTAACCTTAAAAGAGCCTACCCGAAACGGCAAACCAAAAATGGATGATAATAACCCCGATAAAAACCTGCGGAACCGGCCACTGCTAGGACTTGAGTTCTTGAAAGGTTTTGAATATACTGGCAACAACAAATGGGACAACGGCACTATTTACGATCCTGAGAGCGGGAAAACTTACTCTTGCTTTATGAAGTTGCAAGGAAAAGATAAAATGGAAGTAAAAGGTTATATCGGAATTTCGCTTATAGGCAGGTCCCAAACCTGGACAAGAATAAAATAAAATAGGAGAAGGTTAGCATTATTGCTAACCTTCTCCATTTTCAACCCTTTACATTTTTATTAACTGATTTAAAATGAAAAGGTTATCTATATTAGCTTATTTTTTTAAGAGCAGGACGCAAATTTTTAACTAATTAAAAAACCTGCGTTATTCTGTATTCTTTGTCTCTGAAAACAAACGTATCGCCGGATGTTTTACCTGCCATGGCTTTGTAGATCGGCGACATACCGGAAATGGCAAAAAACGACTCTCCGTCTATTTTCAGCTCTCCCAGGCTTACCCCAATAAAATAGTTCTGTAAGTCTGTCATAACCACAGCGCCTAACGTTATGTCGCTGTTCTGCTTGGTGGCATTTATCCGCTTAAGTAAACTCATGGTGGTAATTAACTCATCTAGTTGGCGGGCGTACATGTCGCGTTGTATCTGACATGCCTCTCTAAAAGATTCAAATCTGTCTTCCATTGCTCCCTGGTGCTCATTAGCACTTTCCTGTGCATCATCCATTGCCTCTTTAGCGGCTTGTATCTGCACATTGAGCAATTTGGAACTCTCCTGCAAGAGCCTTTTCTTTAATTCTAGTTCTTGTGTAAGCATGATTCCTGTTATAAGGCAAAACATTAAGTATAAAATAAGTGGCACCTCAGAACAAGATCCCACAGAAGTAACAGTAGCAAGCGGTTGCTATAATACCACCTTTTACCAGGCAGACTGGCAACTTTGGCTGGTGCAATGCACTCTTAAAAACACATCAAAATTACTTTCCCGGAGTAATAAACAACAATGCATAGTTATCTTTCCGGAGAAAAAGCAATTGCGAAACGCCAACCAATGATAGTGCCGGTGCTCTGAGGCTTCAGGCAACAGAACAGATAATTTTTGTAAATGTTTTTACTTTTTCCTGGGTATTCAAGACCGGTTAAACGGAAATAACCAGCATTAGTTTTCTTTTTTTAACCTTAGCTGTTGCCTTCCTCATAACCCAGTAAAACAATTCAGGGGGCAATAAATCTGAACCACTCCATTTCCAGCATCCAATTTTTCTAATGAAAATGCCCTCCAGAAGGAAACTGACTTAAATGTTGCCAAGGGCCCACCAAGCCATTGCTTAATAGCAGATGAACCAAACTGAACGGAAGAAATAGGTGAAGCTAATAAAGAGAACAGGTGCCGTAAGATGTATGATTATCTATCTTTTAAATTCCACTATTTTAGGCTATATTGAGTCACGATAGTACATTCAGCTAGATGTTGGTGCCGGTATGAAAAAGCGTTTATTCCTGTTAATCTATTTACTTGTTGTAGCGTTAGGAGCCTCGGCCACACATATTGTTGGTGGTGAATTCGAACTCAGGCACCTGGCAGCTTATAATTACCGCCTCACCCTAAACTTGTATTACGATGAAGTAAACGGTGACCCTGCGGCTATTGATCCTGTAATATCGGTTGGGATTTTTGAGAAGGCATCTAACAGACTAATGATGACCAGGCAAGTCAGCATCAGGTCGCGATCTAATGTACCTTATACCAACATAGACTGCACTGTAGGGCAGCTTAAAACAGGCAAAGTAGTTTACCACGACGATATTGTGCTGGACCCCAGCCTTTTTACGCACCCTGACGGTTATTATATAGTGTACGAGCGGTGCTGCCGTAACAGAACCATTAATAATATTATTAACCCCGAAGCAGCAGCCAATACATTTTACATGGAGTTTCCGCCGGTGGTGCGCGATCGGCAAGCCTTTAGGAATTCTTCGCCCGTGCTGTTTCCGCCGCTAAGCGATTATGCCTGCCGCAACGAACTTTTCTACTTCGATTTTGGTGGCACAGACCCTGATGGCGATTCGCTGGTATACGACATGGTGACGCCTCTGAATGGGTCTAGCAGCCAGTTTAACCCTGCCCCTCCCCCTTCTCGCGCACCACACAGCACTATTATGTGGCAAGCAGGTTATAGTCCGGCAAGCCAGATACTGGGGTCACCGCCCGTGAACATCGATTCCCGAACTGGTCGGCTGGTGGTGCAGCCAAGTGCTGCCGGCTTATATGTTTTTGGCGTGCGCTGCCAGGAATTTAGAGGAGGCCGTAAAATTGGGGAGGTAAGACGCGATTTTCAGTTGCTGGTACTGAACTGCACCCGCAACGAACCGCCCAAAATATTGGCAACAGAGCGTGGTACCAAAAAATACTATAACAACGGCGAGGTACTGCAGATTAGCCCCTCCAGCCAACGTTGCATCGATATTTATTTTACCGACCCCGACCCGAATGAGCCGCTAGAGTTTTTTACGCGTCCTGTCAATTTCACCGACAACTCTTTTACTGTAGAGGGTAATACCTCGGGCATGGTGAATTCTGGCAACGGAGCCGACACCCTTACAGCTACTCTTTGCTTTCCGCTTTGTTACGACACACAAGGCAAAATTTATGAACTAGACTTTATTGTGCGCGATAATGGCTGCAGCCTGCCAAAACTAGATACTCTCCGGCTCCGGTTCCTCGTAGAACCACTCCCCGATACGCCACCCTCTCTCTCACTTTCCACACCCGACCGGGTATTTGAGGTTGAAGATGGAGGGGTTATCGCCTTTAATGTAACCGGTAACGACCCGGATCAGGATGTTATTTCGGTAACGGCGGCAGGTGTGGGTTTTAATCTTAATTCCCAGAAAATAACATTTGCTCCTAAAACGGGAGTTGGCCCTCTTACATCTGCCTTCAACTGGGAATTAGATTGCCAGGCAATGAAACAAAAGTCGTATCAGATTGAGTTTTTGGTTACCTCCGAGAAATGCGGGAAGCAGGTAGTTACCAAAGAAGTGGTAGAAGTAAGAACCCGCTACGACAACTCACTCCCTATACTTTCAAGCGACCAGACAGCCCGGGTGTTTGAAATGGAACTGAACCAGGAAATGGAAGCTAACTTTTTAGGAGAAGATATAGATCTGCACGGATTGGTGCTCGAAGCCGTTGGAGTTGGCTTTAACTTAGCTGATTACGGGATGACATTTACGGCAGTGAACGGCAATGGCAATGCTACCGGTAAGTTTAACATGGTGGCTAACTGCGAAATTTTTGAACAGGGCGCGGTGCGGGTAGATTTTAACCTGCGGGAAGATGCCTGTGTTGTTTCTCCTGTTCAGACCATAAAACTTGAGTTTAAAGTTAAAGTACCGGACATTTCAGAGTTTTTACCATCGAATATATTTACGCCAAACGGTGATGGCAAAAACGATTTCTTCGGTATGCCTACCTTACCGGCCAATGTGTGCACCGGCAGTTTTCAGAATATTACCATCTTTAACAGGTGGGGCAAGGAGGTGTATAGCAGCACAGAGCAGGATTTCAGGTGGGATGGGAAGCATGTAAATGCAGGCGTTTACTATTACGTTATCGACTACCGAACAAATAAGTTTAAAGGCTCCGTAACCTTGGTTCGGTAGCTTAACTACTTCTGGAGTACAAGTTTACCAACCAGAGTTTTACAAGCTAAAGCTCCAGCAGTTTAATAGATTGGGCTACTGTTATAGCTGCTCTGCTACAAGGGGTACAGCTTCTTTTTCTTCTTTTATATACTGGTAAATTAAGTTAGCAGCGCTTTCAAGCAAAGGGAAATCAGTGGTTCGCTCCTGGCACCGTTTCATATCGAAATGGCAAAGGCTGCCAAATGGGTTCCCATGTTCATCTTTGATTAAAACACCACAGTACGATAAAACCGGAGTTATGATAATTCCTTTTAAACGCGCATCCTCCTGTACATCTAACACCTCTAAGGTTTGTCTTTTTTTAAGTAAGGAGCAATAGGTGGCGCTCAGGGGGGCATCTTCTCCTTTTTCAGTGTTAGGGTCGTACTTATCGTACATGCCTATATTAAGTAGCTTGTTGCCATCGTACCGGTAAATGCCCGAATACCTGTGCGGTGTCCGGCTATTTAGAAAACGAAGCGCTCCATAAATGCCCTTGGTATCAATAGCTAACTTAAAGGCCTGAAGTTCATCAGCAAAATTATCAGTGGAGGGTGTAGTAATGGTCATCTTTATATAAACAGATGTTCTGGTGGTTTGTTGCGAGGTAAAGCTCCTTTTTAACCTGAAAATAATTTTTTTTCACCTGCTATTTTTAATCTTATAGAAAATGATGGACCGCTCCTTCCATCATAGCTTTACTACCATAGAATAAGCCTAATGCATTCATTTCTGCTGAAAGGAAGTGCTGAATTGGCAGCATGTACCAATACACAGGAAGTAACTAGTTAAAAACTTTGTGTTATTAGTTGAACCTTGCAATAACCAGAAAGGCCTTTCAGTTATAAGTTGCTCAACTACCTGCTGAAACCTGGGCTTCTCAAAAGAATGCCCAAATGAATTGATGGCGAGGTCAGGATGCAACACAGGAACTCCGTGGCTTCTATAGGCAACCCTGCTTGTACACATACCAGGGCCTAAAGTAACCGTGAACAGTTTCTACATCAGGAAAAGAAAAACAAGGTAAAGTCCGAGCCAAAGGAAATCCATGAACTGCCAATAAGTGGTGAGCATGCTTAGTTGCAGACTTCGGTACGGGTCCCGGATAAAGATAAGACTTCTGATATCGTCGGTTATAACGTGGGCGGTTTTAAAGAATAGGTACGAAAGGAAAATGATACCACCAGCCAGGTGCAGAATATGCAGCGCCGATATCAGGTATAAATAAGTGCCGGAGGCTTTGCCGGTAAAGTAAACACCTGAAGCAGACATTTCATTCCAGCCAATAAACTGTGTTACAATAAATGCTACGCCCAAGCCCAGTGTAAGGCCCAGGTAGCGGGTCATTTTACGGAGTTTATCTTTTTTGTAATACCGCGACACTTTGCTGATAGTGTAGCTACTGAAGAGCAGAAGTAAGGTGCTTACCGTAAACAACTTCGGCATCTGAAAGCTCTGCACACTAAACCCACCCGTACGGATAAAAGCGATTACCAGAACAAAAAACAGTACCCCTATACCTATCATACTCAAATACAACAGCATCCGGATGGGATGCATTTTCTCGATTTTGCTGAAAGCTGACCGCTGCCTCGAGTGTACCTTATTTTTCTTATCCTGATCCATTTTAACCTAAAGGGAATTACCTGTTTTTAATTTGCCGCCAAAGGTGCATACCTATACTATTCGTTTGCTACTTTATACCTGTTCTGCTTATGGTTAGTTGTACTAAACCTCATTAAATATCGGCCGATTTTCAAAGATTACCATATTACTTTTTTAGTTCTGGTTAAAAGTAGAAAAATATAAAATATCCTATACCAATTTGGCACTGGCGATCTTGTCTGCCACTGGTTCTTCTCCTGCTGATGTACCTGCCTATAGCTTTCTTTCTGCCAAAGTATTTAAAAAAGCTCAAACTATTAAATCGTTAACTTGCCGATTCTGCAGTATATGAGCAGGTAATATAAATTTAAATAAAGTAAGACAATCTACAACCTCTTAACAGCCGGAACTTGAGAAATTGCGTTAGTACAAATAAAACAAACTACTCAGGCTCATGTTTAAAAATATACTTTTTGCATTACTGTTAGCACTTGTGGCTATTAGTACAAACGCTCAACGCAACATAAGTTATACAAACGATAACAACTAGGTCTTCGTTGGGTACGGAGTGCCCACAATGAAGGCCGGGTTGTACTTAACCGGTGCTTTGC
>NZ_VRTY01000040.1 GCF_008017455.1 Pontibacter qinzhouensis
TTTTATACTGGCAGCTTTAACGGCGCTTATTAGTTCTGAGTCTTTGTTAATGATCTTTTTAAGCGTTTCAATAATGTTCATGAGGTCCGCTTTTGATTTCTTTCCCCAGAAATTACTGTTCTGCTGGTTGTAAAACTGGTACTCCATTACCAACTGCTCCCGCTCCTCCATCAGGGCCGCCAGCCGCTCGTTCTGCTGTGCCTTTACCCCCGACAAGCTCATGCAAAAAAATAACATGGCAATAACAATCTTCTTCATCCCTTTCCAATTTGTATTGAACAAGATACAAATATGGTCAACCATAACGAATCAGCCATCACTTTTTTTACCAATACCGCCAATTTCAAAGTAGATCCCACACCTTCAGGATATAAGATTCCCCATTCTCTTAATCTGAAGGTTTACGTTTAGAAACATCTATAAGCAAAATGAACTACTATTTCCTATTGAAACTGCGGTAATTAAACGAGGGTAAGGGAGAGGCTGCGGCAGATTCGATAGGTGGGCTTAGTTAAAGTTCAATATACTGGTGCTGCAGCCTTGGATACATAAATTAGTAATAAATAATGTGCAGGCTCTACAGTACAATAGTATAATAAAATTGTATATTTAGCTTACTTTTTTTGTTGATATACTGATACCGGCTGCTGCTATGCTAAAGAATAACATTACAGAAGAAACAGCTTTCAGCTTAAACAGGCAGTTATACAGGCGAAGCTACTTCTGCTTAGAGCTACCAACAGTTAGGGACCCTTATTTTGCACCGATTGTTATCTCTAAAATACCATCGTTTACAGCTTTCAGATGGCTATTTTGTTTGCTAAGCATTTTGTTTTCTGTAGCTGCCTCAGAAGTTCCAGCTACCGCTACAGCTGGAGCAAAACCTGCTGTTTCTCCCTTTACACAAAATAAAGGGCAGTGGGACAAGCAAATTCTCTACACTTCTGAATTACCGAACGGTTGGCTGTTCCTGGAGAAAAACGGCTTTACCTACAATTTTTTAGAAGCAGCCTACTTTGCTGAAGAAGACCATGCCTCAGGAAAGGCCCATAGGACGATGCCGTATATAGGGCACGCTGTTAAGGTAAAGTTTTTAGAAGCTAACCCTGCTGTACAGCTTGAAGAGAAAAAGGAGACAGCCAGCTACCGAAACTACTTTATAGGCAATGATCCAGCAGCTTGGGCAACACATGTTAAAGCATATGCTGAAGTCCTTTATCGGAACTTATATCCAGGAACGGATTTAAAAGTTTATTTGTCAGGCTCAACTATTAAATATGATTTTATACTGGCACCACATGCACCGGTTCCTGCTATTAAAATGAACTACGAGGGGGCTAAGCAACTTCAACTAAAAAATGGTCGCCTGCACATCTTAACTTCTTTAAATGAGATTGTGGAAGAAAAACCGTACGCTTACCAGGATATAAACGGAACTAGGAAGGAGGTTACTTGTGCCTTTACTCTTCAGGGTAATATGGTAGGATTTGAGATTTCCGGCTCTTACGATGCATCCAAGCCCTTGGTTATAGATCCGGAAATTGTGTTCCTGAGCTACTCCGGCTCCTTCAGCTCTCTTTCAGGTAATACAGCCACTGGCGACCTCAAAGGCAACACTTATTTCGCCAGCCGGCTAATGGGTCCTACTTATCCTGTTACTTCTGGTGCTTACCAGCAGACACAGCGCGGTACAAATATCGTTATCTCGAAGCTATCGGATCGAGGCAACACTATTTTATTTGCCACTTATCTGGGCGGTGGCGGCAATGATGAGTACCCGCTGGCCATGCGTGTAAACAGCCAGAACGAATTGCTACTGGTCGGTTTCACCAACTCCAGCGATTTTCCGACTACACCGCAAGCCTTTGACCGTAGCTTTAATGGCATCCGCGATTATGTTGTCTGCCGCCTTTCTGAAAATGGCTCCTTGCTGTTGGCCTCTACCTACGTGGGAGGAAGTGGAGCCGAAGGTGGTGTCATAGCTTCGATACCAGCCATGCTTACCTTCGATAAGGAGGGCAATGTATTAGTTGGCGCCTGCACCACGTCAGATGATTTTCCGGTCCGGAACGGTTTTCAGAGATCTAAAAATCTGGGGCAGGATGGTGTTATCTTTAAATTGAATGCCAACCTGTCGGAGCTGCACTGGTCTACCTTGCTAGGTGGTAGCCACGACGATTTTATTTTCGATATAAAAGTAGGAGCCAGTGGCAATGTGTATGTGGGGGGCAGCACCTTTAGCAGAGATTTCCCTGCCACCAACCAGGCACTCCATAGCGCCCCCATCGGACTGCGCGATGGCTTTGTGGCAGTTATTTCTGCTGATGGTCGGGAGTTACGCGCTGCCACTTACCTGGGAACGGAAGCATCTGACCTGGTTAAATGCATTGACTTAGATCGTGAGGAAAATGTTTACGCTGTGGGGTTTACCGGCGGCTCGTACCCGATTACCACCGATACCTATGGTACAAGCAATACCACGGGCGGCTACTTTATACACAAGCTAACGCAGGACCTTCGTACTACTCTTATGTCGACGCACATTGGCAACCATGTGGGGCAGGAAAGGCCGCCGGTAGCCTTCTCGGTAAGTGAGTGCAACGATATTTTTATTGCAGGATACGCACTCTCTAATGCCCCGGTATCTGCCGATGCCCTGGAACGTAACCGTAGAACCATGTACCTGCTGCACCTGGCCAACGATGCCAAAGAACTAGCATATGCTTCTTTTTCAGGAGGAATAGACACAAACCCGCACACGCACCTGGCTAATACTGGCTTTCTCACTAAAACCGGTACGCTTTACCAGGCAGAGTGCACCTATTCTACTACGCAGGCTGTTACCCCCGATGTGTACGATAACCAGTTTAGCGGTTCACCAGATGTTGCTGTCACCAAGTTTCAATTTACGCCTAAAATTGCGAATACAATTCAGGCAAAAGCAGTTATACCTCCTGTATCGTGTGCGCCTTACCCGGTGCGGTTTCAGAACCAAACGGCCAATGCCGCCAGCTACACCTGGAATTTTGGAGACGGTAGTGCAGAGTCTGCAGAAGTGCATCCAACACATACTTACACAAAACCTGGCGTTTACCGGGTGCGCCTTATTGCCTCAGACCCGAACAGCTGTAAACTCCATGATACTACTTTTGTGAACCTCACAGTAGCCGCTCCACCTGAACCTGTGCTACCTACGCAGCTTGTTTACCTTTGCTACCAATATGTTACGCTCGATGCCGGCAACCCAGGCTACAACTATGCCTGGTCTACCGGTGCCACTAGCCAGACAATAGACGTAACAGAACCTGGCACCTATACCGTTGAAATCAGCCTTGGCCAATGCTCCCAAACAAGCACTGTCACTTTACTTGAAGCCTTGCCGCCACTCGAAGTGCCTACTATATTTACTCCAAACCACGACGGTAAAAACGACTTTTTCTATCTCAAAAACGGAGGAGCCAACGTTAGCCTGAAGATCTTTAACCGGTGGGGCAAAATTGTTTTTAAAAGCGATAATTACCAGAATGACTGGGATGGCCGCGGTGTTGCTCTCGGAGCCTATTATTATATGGTGGAAAGCCTGGAAAACTGCAGCACGCAGAAAGGCTGGTTTGAAATTGTACATTAAATCTGGTACAGCATGCGTAGCAGCGGAGATAAACTTTACAAGTTTTCAGTAATGATGACTGTTTAGCTTTTACGAACAGCTAAACGCTCGCAGGAGCTGCGCACGCTGCGAGGTCTTGGCCGCTCCGCTTTATAAAAAATCTTGCTTAGCCGGAGTCACTTGAACTACTAAATTATCATAGGCTTGAGCAATGGAGCATATTGTTAATTCAGTTAAACAAACAAAATGCACCTAGTCAGCTTGTAGTTCAACTTTTAGGTTTTTTAGAAAACCACACCTTCCACTCTCTTTTTCTCCGGAAAGTCTTTGTTGCCCCATTGCTCTTTTACGTTGGTTTCAATGGTCAGGCTTATGTCTGTCAGCGGCACATCTTCCAGGCGGTTCTCAAACGGGTCTTCGGAGCGTTCGCCTACCAGATCGAGGCACAGGAACACAAAGGAAATGATAACTGAAATAGGCATGCTGACCCAACCAAGCTCCTCAATAAAAACAAAGGGCAGGAGCGAAGCATGTATAAACACAAAGACTCTGGAGAAAAAGCTGTATTGCCTTGGGAAGGGTGTATTTTTGATACGCTCACTTTTTCCCTGAATGTTATTGAACTCTACCAGCGATTCCTCGAGCTTCATAAATCTGAAATCGGAGAGCCAGCCTTTTTCGTAAGCTCTTTTCAGGTCTTCTCCTTGCAGCTCCAGCAGGTAGTTTGGCGGATTGTTTTTGTGGCAGAAAAGCTGAAACTCCTTCGGCGCCAGAAAACTACGGGCATCGGCATAATCGTTTTCTTCTTCGTAAATTTCTCTTATTTTGGTTTCGTTGTAGTCGTGTCTTCTCCTCAAAAAAACCCGGAGTGCATGCACAAAGCCCATGTGCCGGTAAATCATCTGCTTCTGAAACTCTTTTACAGCTTTTGCCTCTTCCGGATCTGTCGGATCTGTGGCGATGATCATGGTGACCACCTGCCGGGTCCAGGCTCTGCTGTAGTTCACCAGCAAGCCCCAGATTTTCCGGGCTTCCCACCACCTGTCGTAGGCATTGTTATTTTTAAAACCCAGGAAAATAGCGAGGGCCGTGCTAAGCGCCGATATGGTGTCAAAGGGCAGGTGCAGGTGCATTACCTCAAAATAATCGTGGAGCAGGTACACCACGATAGATAATATAATATAGTAAAGCATGCTTTTCCAAGCATAATGGAAAATGACACTCCACCTCAGGTTTCTATCTACGATCATACATTTTAACTTCAACTCTAATGCTAGTACTGAATTTTGCCGTTTTGGTTAAGACCAACCTCCACTGCAGAATCAAAATTTCTATTTCTTGATGAGAGCTTATTTGTAATAGAAGAGAAACAGGCGGCGAAGTACATTGTTTACCGCCATACAATTTGCCTTGCAAACCAACTTGTGGATTATTAGAGCTGGTGCTACCCTTGACAAAAAAAAGCCCAAATCCTGTTGGAAGGGCAATTTCATTTAAATAATTTGAGACTTCCTAAATATGGAAGAATTGAATAAGAAACCTGTTGAGATAAATAACTATTTCCTTTAAAAGTTAGCATATAACTCCTTCAATCTAATGCCTTCACCTTTAGTTCTTTAATAATCCGAAAAAGTTAAGTGAACATTTATTTTGCTTGATACTTGAATTATTTAAATGTTTTTGCCCTCCAGAAGGTTTTTATAACATTTTTATCCAAGGGTAGCTATCTGCTGAGTTGTTTAATTAGTCTTCGTGGCTATCGAGGGCTCGTGCTTCCTGAAGCAGCGTATCGTCGAGGGTTTTACTTGTTTTAGCGCCCAATTCTTTTAGCACCTCCACGCGCCTGATCAGATTGCCTTTTCCTTCGGTTAATTTGTTCATGGCCGCGTTGTACGCCCCCTGACTGTTTTCGAGGTGCCGCCCAACAGATTTCAGGTCTTCTACAAAACCTACAAATTTATCGTAGAGCCGGCCGCTTTCTTCGGCAATCCGGATAACGTTGCGTTTCTGGTCCTCCTGCCGCCAAACACCGGCTACCGTGCGCAAAGTTGCCAGCAGCGTGGAGGTGGTTACCAGCACAATGTTTTTATCGAAAGCATCTGTAAACAAGTCGTGGTCGTGCTGCAGCGCCAGGTTAAATGCAGGCTCAATCGGGATATACATCATCACAAAGTCTGGGGAGTTGATGCCGGTAAGCCTGTGGTAGTTTTTTCGGCCCAGATCGGAGAAATGTGTTCTGATGGAGTTGATGTGGCTCCGCAGGTACAGCTCTAGTTGCGGCTCGTCTTCGCAGCTGCAATAAGCCTCGTAGGCCACCAACGACATTTTAGAATCTATGACCAGGTGTTTACCTTCCGGCAGACGAATGATAACGTCAGGCCTGTAAATTTTACTTTCGTCGTTCTGCCGTACCTCTTCCCGCTCATAATGAATGCCTTTGCGTAAACCTGATTTTTCGAGCAGGCTCTCGAGCAGGTATTCGCCCCAGTTTCCCTGCGTTTTACTTTCTCCTTTCAGGGCTTTTGTCAGGTTCAGAGCGTCCTGGCTCATTTGCTGGTTCAGGGTGGCAAGCTGTGTAATCTGCTCTTTCAGCGACACGCTCTCCCGAAATGTTTTCTCGTAGGTAAGGTCCACTTTGGCCTCAAACTCCTTTATTCTTTCTTTCAGCGGAGAGAGTATCCGCTCCAGGTTGTCGGAAGATGCTTTGTTGAAATGATCGGCGTTAGACATGAGCACCTGGTTCGAAATGCTCTGGAATTGTTGCAGAAACTTTTCGCGCAGCTGCTCAAGTTCCTTCGCCTGCTCGTGTAGTCGGCGCTGCAGGTGTTCGTAATCGGTTTCGGTTTTGGTAAGCGCGTTGGTGAGTTCCATGGTTTCAGATTGCGCCTCCCGCAACTGATGTTTCAAGTCCTCGTTTTCGGCCACCTTTAGCTTTGCCTGCCCCTCCAGCACACCCAGGTTTACCTGTGCCTGGTTTATGGCTTGCTGCAAATCGCTGTTCCTGCTGCGTTGCCATAAAAAGGCCACTACCACTCCGCCTAAAAAAGCTGCCAACCCTATTAAAATTTCCATAAGGTAAAGGTACAAGATTTTAGCATTTTTAACCTGATGCTAATCAGATTAGTTGAAAGCGCTGGTTCTGTCATCAGCTAAAGTACCGCAACTGCTGCAAACCTAGCGGAGTGTGTCTCCTGCGAGTGTTCCCCACTTAAAAAGCTGCTACTGGTCCCTCACACGCTCTAAAGTAGCCGGGTACATCATAGGTTTGTGCTATTGTTGCCTTTGCCAGTAGTTATAAATGACGACTCACCTTACGAGATATCAATAGTTAGTTCTTTTTATTTAATAGGATTAAGATAAAATCCTGCGTCCTATATCAGATAGTATTACAAGTTAGAATTCAGATGAGTTGTGCCAATATTTATTAACTGATGTTACGCACCTTCAAGTATGTGGCACCTTTATGTTTGTTATATAACAGCTTCATCCGATGCCCCTAGGCATGCATGTTCCATCGTTTTGCTCCGATCGCTCACGGCTGGGGAAGGGGCCCTTTTTTAGTGGGGCCTCGTTCTCGGGCATCGCGCTGCTGCATCTTTCCTGCCCGCAAGCGGACTGCCGCTCCTGCGGCACCGGAAACCTGTAAAGGCGCTCAACCCAGGAACTGGGATGTGCACTACGAGCCTCAGCTACAGCGCCAGCAAATTAATTTGTTGGGTTGAGATTATAAAAATTAAATGAATATTCTGAGTGCGTAATAGCAGTTATTAAAAGATTAAGCAGTTATGCCTAAAATCAATTGGCAATCAACAACCAACCTACTGTACCAGCGTCACTCTGAACTTTCGGCCTTTTATTTTTCCTTCTCCTAATTTTTTGGCGATGCTTGTACTTTGGCTAAAAGGGACAGCCACAAAGCTTTGACGGTCCTGCACTTCAATTTTCCCGATGTCGTTGGCTTTTAAACCGGCTTCCGCAATCAGGGCACCTACTATATCGCGTGGGCTGAGTTTGTCTTTGCGGCCAGCATTGATGTGCAGCGTGGCAAAGGCAGCAGCTTCGGGAGCGGTTTTGGGAGCAGTGCGTTTAAGATCCGTGGTTTTCAGCCATTCATCCATTCGTACCTGGCCCCAATCCCTAAGCTTCTGTTCGTCTCTTTTGGTTGCAAAGGTATACACGGTGCCGCTTTTACCAGCCCTGCCTGTGCGGCCACTGCGGTGCAGGTAGGCTGCTTCATCATCTGGCAACTCATAGTGAACAATGGTCGTCAGGGCATCAATATCGAGGCCACGGGCAGCCAGGTCGGTGGCTACTAATATGGTGGTGCTGCCATTCCGGAACAGGGTCATGGTGCGGTCGCGATCTATCTGCTCCATGCCGCCATGCAGTGCCTTAGCCTGCAGCCCTTGTTCCTGCAGAAAGGAAGTTAGCTCGTCGGTGGTGGCGCGTGTATTGGCAAAAATAACCGTACCAGTGGGGTCCTTGCTCAGGAGCAGAGCAGCCAGTGTTTCCTTTTTCTCAGCCAGTTCCACTTTCATACCCACCAGGTGCAACTGGTCCGGAATGGCCGTGGCCGTAGCTTTTATAAACTGCGGATTTTTAAGTGAATTAGAGATCAGTTCTTTTACCTTGTCGGGCATGGTAGCAGAGAAAAGCACCGTTTGCCTTTTGGTTGGTAAAACAGCCAGTATTTCATCCAGTTCTTCCTCAAAGCCCATTTCAAGCAGCTTGTCGGCCTCATCGAGCACAATCTGCTTCAGGTGGCTCAGGTCTAGGGTGCGGCGGCTCAGGTGGTCGGTTAGGCGGCCGGGCGTGCCCACCAGCACCTGCGGCGGAAATGCCAGCGAGGCTCTTTCCTGCGAGAAGGCGTGCCCACCATAAAAGGCACTCACTTTTAGGCCCTCCACCTGCTGCGCCAGGTTTTTAAGCTCCTGCCGTACCTGCATGGCCAGTTCGCGGGTAGGCACCACCACCAGGGCCTGTACCTGCTGCACACGTGTATCTACGTACTGTAAAATCGGGAGCCCGTAAGCAGCCGTTTTTCCGCTTCCGGTTTCGGCCTGGCCTGCCACATCCTGCCCCTGCAGCAGCACCGGTATAGCTGCCATCTGAATAGGAGTGGGCGTGTGGTAATCGAGTTCCTGCAGGCGCTGCTGTAAAGCAGGCGCCAATTGTAAGGCTTTAAAAGACGACATATTTTTTTCTTCGTAGGTTACAAAGGTAGTCATAAAAATCAGGCTTTCTTACCACAGCTCCAGTTGGCCCTAAGCAAGAACATTAGGTTTTTTATATCTTTTTACGAGGTTTTAAGTATTCAAAGTATGGAAAAAAGTTACGACCGATTACGCAAAATGACCTATGGGTTGCTCTTCGTCATCATGCTGGTGTTTGTGCTGGTGCAGGCAAGGGAGTTTCTGTACCCGATCTTTATGGCCATGCTTTTTGCCTACCTGCTTTACCCGGTAGTAAAATTGCTCGAAACATGGGGGGTGCCGCGCATATTGGCAAACCTGGTCTCTATTTTAGTGGCTATGGCCATTTTAACTATGCTGATGGTGCTGCTTTACAAGCAATTGGCCATGTTCCTCGACGATTTTCCGGCATTACAGGAAAAAGCCTTAGAGAACCTGGACCGTGTACAGTATATGCTCGATCGAAAGTTCGGTGACACTGACTCTAGTAACGAGCATTGGCTCCGGAAGCAGGTATCGGGTGCACTGGAGTTTGGAGGCGGTGTGCTAACAGGAGTGCTGATGGCTATAACCGGCACCATTACCAAGTTTGGCCTCATGCCGGTCTACATTTTCCTGATGCTCTATTACCGCAACAAATTCGAAAACTTTTTGCTCCGGTTAACCCCGCCTTACACGCACAGCAGAGCCCAACGCATTATAGATGAAATAGCGCTGGTCACAAAAAAATACATGGGTGGTGTAGTTATCGTTATTCTGATTCTTTGTGTCATAAACTCTGCAGGCTTGCTTATAATAGGAGTCGAGTATGCCATCCTGCTCGGAATCATCTCAGCCATCCTTAATTTCATCCCGTATTTTGGTACGCTCATAGGAGGGGCCATCCCGCTGCTCTACACGCTGGTTATACAAGGCGATTTGCAAAAGGCACTGGCAGTGCTAATATTTTTCCTGTTCGTTCAGTTCACTGAAAATAATATCCTGACTCCAAACATCACTGGCAGTCGTGTCAACATTAACCCTTTGTTCACAATCCTGAGTATTGTGGTAGGCGGCATGGTCTGGGGTTTGCCCGGCATGTTTGTGGCTGTTCCGTTTTTGGGCATGTTTAAAATTTTCTGCGACAATTACGAGAAATTATCCCCTTACGCGTTTTTGCTCAGTACCGATGGCACTGAAGAACACGCTTTTAACCTCGACAAGGTGAAGAAGTTTTTCGGTATAGGGCAGAAGGACAAGAAACCATAAGCCCAGACCAGGTTTCTGGAAAAGCAGTACCTGATGTACTTCCCTCTGATTGCAATTAGGTCCTAAACAGCAGGAGTATATGATTTGCGGCCCCTTACTTTCTGCTATTTTTTCTCCTTGTAAAGCGGCAACTGGTTCTGCAGACCCTCGCATGTGCTGCGCACGATACGAGATCCTGGCTGCTTAATCTAAAGATTTCTGATTCAATAGTTTCCTTCAATTATTCAAATAAAAATCGCCTTCCGAAGGTTTTTTGATCAAAAAATGCCAAGGGTTGTGGAAACAACTTTATTAGGATCTACCGGACTAAGAGTAGTAAATGTCCAAAAATTAAAGACCGGCAAAGCTTTTGATAGCCTTGCCGGTCTTTAAGTATAATATTTAACAACCATAACCTAGAAACGGCCCGGACCGCCACCAGGAGGGAAATTGCCCCTGCCTGGGTTTTCTTCCTGAGACTGACCACCGGCATAGCTGCGGATGTTGTAGGTAAAGGTCAGCATGAAGAAACGACGTAGCACTGTAGACCGAACATCTTCCGCATACGATTCGGTGATGTTCTGCTGGAAGCTATCGTTCTTGTCAAGTAAATCATTCACGCTTAAGCTGATCTCACCTTTGTTGTCTTTCAGGAATTTCTTACCCATGCTCATGTTCCAGAGCAGGAAGTTGTTGCTCGCACCTGCTGTTGCACCGGTGTTGTACTGGTGGTTCAGCTCGGTGCGGTACACAAAGCCTTTCCACAAGATCCAGCTAAGGCGCATGTTCGAGTTTTGGGTGAAAAAGTTATTGTTGTTACGCGACGATGCGGCCAGCGTGTTCTTCACGATGTTGTAGCTGGAGTTGGTGCCAATGTTAAAGTCTATGTTCTCGCTGATGTTGCTGCTCAGGTTAACGCCCACGCCAAAGTCGGTTCTGTTGGCAAAGTTGGTCTCGTTGTTGATGCGGCCCGGTGTTCTGGTATACCCTACTGAACCTCTCAGGTTAATGTTGGAGCTGAGCAGGTTAACCGGCTGACCATAGTTAAAGAAAGTACGCACGTTCCAGAAACCATCCATGTTCTCTCTACGAACAAGCCGCGCGCCTGGCTGCAGTTCGTAGCCATCCAGCAGGTTGCCAGGTATGTCTCTTTCATACACACTGTTACCAATATAGTTCTGAGTTGCCGTACCGAATAAACCCATAAAGAAGTTTCTGTTGGTTTCGGCGTTAAAGCTTCTGTATCGCACAAAAAGCCTGTTCTGGTAATCCTGGTCCAGGTTGGCATTCCCGATGCTTACCTGAAGCGGGTTCGAAATATCGAGCACCTCCTGCAACTGCTCCGCAGATGGCACATTGGTGCCGGTGCGAAGGTTTATGTTCAGGCTGCGCGAAGGCGAGAACTTGTGCTCTATTTCAGCAGAAGGCAGTATGTTAGAGAAATGCCGTTTCAGTTCAAAAGGCTCCGGGTAAACCGTGTTGCTCTCGAGCGTAGCGTACTGGTATTTGGCATTTACCTGTAACCTGGTTTTGTCGTTTCTGTACTGGTAGCTTGGCCCGATGCTCTGCGCCAGATAATTGCTTTTAAAGGTATTACTTAGCGGCTCGTTCAGTTGGTTGAACATCTCAGATTCCGGATCGCGGTCGAAGGTTCTTCTGTCGGAGTCGTTGCTTTGGTTGCCAATGGTATACTCCATCTGTACCAGTGCGTTGGCACCCACTTTCTCTGATAAGGAGGCGCTGCCAGACCAGGCGAAATTATCTCTGCTGATATCGCTGTACTGGTTACGGGAGGCACTACGGCTCGGGTCGAGGTTGTTCTGGGTATTTTCCGTAAAAAAGTTATCCTGCCCCAGGCTGCTGTAGGTGGTGTTAATGTTTGTGGTAAACACGCGGCCTGGTTTACCGAACCGGTGCGAGTACAGGATGTTATTGCTGAAATTAAGGTTAGTACTTTCGGTGGTGTTGGTTGTTCTGGCGTTTGTAAGGAGCGCACTCTCCGGATCATAAAGCTCTGTAAGGCCGTCAACATACGTATTGTTTTTCTGGAGAGTGATGTTAGGCGTTATAAGCAGCCTGTTGTTTTCATTTATATTATACTGCAACCTGAAGTTGAAACGGTGGCTGTTCTGCTGGTCGTTGTTGAGTGTTCGCTGCAAAAGCTGGTTGCCAACCTGATCTCCGGCTGTATAGTCTCTGATGGCTGTCTGCCTGTTAAACACATCTCTCGAATTGAAGTTGTAGCTGCTGGACACTTCTATTTTCTTGCCCCACATATCGTTGTAGTTAAAGCCGAGCGTGTTGGTAGAGATAATACCATTAGGAGAGCCGCCACCCCAGCCACCTCTGCGGCCACGCATGCCACCGCCAGGCGTTTCGCCAATAGAGAAGTCGAACATGTTAATGTTGTTAGTAAGGCCCATAAGGGTAATTTTGCGGTTGTTATCGAAAAAGTTAACGGCTGCACCAACCATGTACCGGTCATCGGTGCCGTAGCCTGCCGATATTTTACCAGATTGCCCTTTACGACGGTCTTTACGGGTTACAAAGTTCAGGGTTTTCTCGCGGTTGCCATCCTCAAAGCCGCTAAAAGCAGCCTGATCGCTCTGGCGGTCAAACACTTCCACGCTCTCGATCATGTCGGAGGGTAAGTTACGAAGCGCTGAACTAACATCGGTGCCGCCATAACGTTTGCCATCTATCATGATCTGCTTAATTTCCTCACCCTGCGCCTGAATAACACCATCCTGAATAGTAATACCTGGCATTTTGGTCACCAGATCTTCTACACTGGCATCAGGTGCGGTCTTAAAGGCTCTGGCGTTAAAAGCGGTTGTATCACCTTTCTGCTCCCCAAGCGGCACACGGCCAACTACTTCTACTGCACGTGTTGTAATGGCTTCGTCTTCCAGCGGAAGCTGCCCCATATTTACATTGGAGTTTTGGACGCGTACTGTCCGGTTAAATGCTTTAAATCCAACATAATTGATTGAAAGCGTGTATTCGCCGGGAGCTACATTCTCTATTGTAAAGTTGCCATCGGGGTCTGTGGCAGCTCCTGTTTTAACAGCATCAGTTGCCCTGGTAAGCACTACGCTGGCACCTGGCAAAGTTATATTGTCTTGCTGACTTTTGACGGTACCGGAGACCGTATAAGTTCTGGTTTGTGCGGAAGCTTGCGCATAACTGATCAGCATGATCAGAAGAAGTAGTATTTTTTTCATTCTTGTATGAAATGGGTAACCGTGATGCTTTGTTTGACAAACTCTAAGCCTGAAAGTTTAGTAAAGCGTTAAATAAATTTGAACTTATTTTTAAGCCACTAAAAATTGCAGGTTTGGGAAGGTCAGAAGTTGTTAGATAATTAGTTGGTAAGGTAGGGGCTGGTGCAGTAGCGGCGTTACAGTGTAATGCCGCTACAAGGGTAATGCCGCTACAAGGGTAATGCTCAACATAGTAAGAACAATTTTAATTGCGGTTACGTCCGCCACCCTCTTGCCTGAAGTTACCTCTCTCGCCACCATCGCCTCGTCTTTCCTGTGCCGGTGCACTGGCTCCGCCAAACTTCCGGATGTTATAAGAAAATGTCATCATGAAAAAGCGCTGCAGCACCGTAGACTGCACATCCTCGATGTAGTTGGTGTTGATGTTTCGCTGGATGCTGAGGTTTTCGCCTAGCACATCGTTTACGCTCAGGCTTAGCTCCCCACGCTGGTTCTTCAGCATCTTTTTGCTCAGGCTCATGTTCCAAAGGGTAAAGCTGGTGTTGTAACCCGACGATAATCCGGCGTTCAGCTGGTGGGCCAGTTCGGTGCGGTACACAAGCCCTTTCCAGAAGGAAACGCTGGCCCTTAGCTGCGTTGACTGGTTAAAAAAGTTGTTGTTAGCACCCTCTCTGGAAGCAACCGAGTTGGTAACAACATTGTAGCTGCCATTAGAGGAGAGGCTGAAATCTATTTTCTCGCTGATGTTGCTGCTTAAGCTGGTCCCTAAGCGGTAATTAGTGGTGTTCGAGAAGTTGAGTTCGTTATTGATCAGGCCCGGTGTTCTGGTATAGCCAACACCTCCTGTAATGTTTAGATTTGTTTTTAGTGCTTTCAGAGGTTGTCCGTAGCTTAAAAAGGCTCTTGTGTTCCAGTTGCCGTTCAGGTTCACGGGCCTGATGATCTGGGCTCCACGTAGTATTTCGACTCCAGCCGGCACATCTGCCGGAGCAGCATCGGAGGTGCTGTTCGTGATAAAGTTATTTACCAGTGAGCCTGTTATAAAAGCAGAGAAAACACGGTTTGTCTCGGCGTTAAAGGAGCGGTAGCGCAGGTTCATGTTGTGCTGGTAGGCCTGCACGAGGTTCGGGTTACCGATTCTGAAACGCAGCGGGTTTGTATTGTCCAGTACATCCTGAAGCTGGGTAATAGAGGGTGCATTGGTGTTGGTGCGGTAATCGAGCTGCAGGTTCTTTGTTTTTGAGAATTTATATTCGAGCTGCGCAGTAGGCAACACCCGATGAAAGGTCGTGTTCATCTCGTACTCGGTCGGGTACACACGCTTGTTCTGAAGATTTGCAAGCTGGTATTGGGTCTCGAGCTGCACCCGCACCTTTTCTGAGTTGTATTGGTAGCTGCTTTTGGCCTCATGTGTCAGGTAATCGCTTACCGAGGAGTTGCTGTAATAGGGGTTAAAGAAATCGTAAAGCCCTGTCTGCTCCACCAGGTCGTAGGTAAGCCTTTCGGAGTCGTCGGTGCGGTTGCTGTACTGGTACTCCAGCTGCAGCCTGCCTTTTTCACCTACGGGTTCTGCAAAGGCCACATTCGTTCGCCACGATAGGTTGTTTCTTTCAGTAGCTATCTGCTGGTCCAGGTCCACATTCCGGTCTGGCCTTTGTGCATCCTCCACGGTGTTTTCCCTAAAAACAGAGCCATCGGTAAGGCTGTAACTGGTGCTCAGACTGCCCGAAATAGTGCGACCGGGTTTTATGAAGCGGTGACTGAAATTGATGTTGTTGTTAAAGCTGTAACTGCCGTTGTCGGAGGTATTGGCTGTTTCGGAGCGGTTGAGCACTGCCTGGTTATATAGAGCATCCTCAAATTCAGTGGCGGCCGCAAAAAGCGTATCATACAACGATACGCCAGACGATCTGGAGAATGCATCTGTGGTAGTGGTGGACATACTCGGGGTTATCAGGATCCTGTTCCGGTCGTTTATTTTATACTCCAGCCTAAAGTTAAACTGGTGGCCGGCGCTGGTGTTGGTGTTATAGCTGTTGTTATATGTTTCCTGGTTGAGGTAGGAGGTGTTAATATAATCCCGGAACTGAGAGGTGTTGTTGTTGTTACGGTTGTTGGTGTACGCGTATGTACCGCTTGTCTCTATTTTCTCGCCCCACACATCGTTGTAGTTAACCCGAAAGTTGTTAATGGTTGAAATGCCACTGGACGCCCCACCACCGCCGCTGTTGCCGCCACCGCGTTGCCCTCTGCGGCCCCGCATACCACCACCTGGCGCTTCGCCGGCAGAGAAATCCTGCATGTTTATGTTGTTGCTGATGCCGGTAAAGGTAAAGCGGCGATCACCTTTAAAAGCGTTTACACTTGCACCAGCCATATAGCGCTCATTTGTGCCAACTCCGGCTGCTACTTTACCGAACTGACCTTGCCGGCGGTTTGGCTTTGTAACGATGTTAATGGTTTTAGCCCTGTTGCCATCATCAAAGCCACTAAATTCAGCCTGGTCGCTTTTCTTGTCGAAAATCTGGATGTTCTCGATTACCTCTGCTGGCAAATTGCGCAGGGCGGCATCGGCATCTTCTCCAAAAAACCGTTTGCCATCTACCAGCACCTGCCTTACTTCTTCGCCCTGCGCCTGAATTTTACCGTCTACTATGACCACGCCTGGTAATTTGGTCACCAGATCTTCGGCACTGGCATCTGGGGCTACTTTAAAAGCGGCGGCATTAAAAATAGTGGTGTCTCCTTTTTGCTCTCCCAAAGGTATCTGGCCCACTACCTCGATTTCCTTCATGGTGGTGGCCTCAACTTCCAGCAGCAGTTGCCCCAGGTTCAGGTCGCGCTGCTGCACCTGCAGGTTTTGACGGAAGGTTTTATAGCCGATGTATTGTATGAGCAACTGATAAGCTCCTGCAGGCACCTTCTCAAGCCTAAAAGCACCCTCTTTATCTGTTATGGTCGTTACCTTTGTCGAATCGGATAAGCGCAGCAACAGAATACTTGCACCGGGTAATGTTTCGTCTGCTTCTTTACTTTTTACAGCGCCCAACACCGATGCATTTTGCGCCTGCACCTGCCAGTTCATGAGTAGTAGTAAGAGGAGGAGGAGAGGTAGCAGTTTTGGCATGCCGGCTAAATTAAAATATATCTGTTTTCCGATGTTAGACAGACTTTTGCCTGTTAGGTTTAACCCTTCAGAAAAAAAGATAATCTGGCACAGAATGTGACACTAGAATGCCGCACAAATTTAGTAATATAGTGGTGAGAACGTCTTTTTTAGAGCCTGCCATTTCAGATGCTCCGGCCACGACAGAATGTTTAGTTAAGTATACTGTGCATTAGCAGGAGTTCTCAGGGTGTTTAATCGGTAGAGACGGGAAGAAAAAAGAAACTGCTTCTTGCAGGTTACTTTAATATTAAGTGGGTATTAAAAGAGAACGCTGACTTTTTTATGTGGCCATTGCAACTATTTCAGCTTCGCAGGAGTCTTCCAGGTAAATAATTTTGTAGAGTGACTAGCCCAAACAGAACCGGCTTTTTTAAGCGCCGCATTTCTCAGCCCATCCTGAATTTGCTCAAGCAGGGCATGACGCCTCCCAAACTGTCGCTGACATGTGCTGTTGGAACCGTGCTCGGAATTATTCCAGCTTTCGGTATAACCACGGTGCTGGTTACGTTGGTGGCAGCACGGCTTAAACTTAACATTGCGGCCACGATACTCATCAGTTACCTCGTGCAACCGCTTCAACTCCTACTGCTCATTCCTTTTGCCCGCGCAGGCATTGCTTTGTTTCAACTAGAGGACCTTCAATTTACACTCGATGAGATTTTGGCCCTGTTTCAGGCCGATTGGCTGCAGGCCTTGCACATGCTCTGGCTGGCAAACCTGGTAGCCGTTGTCGCCTGGTTTATTTTAGCAGCTCCCATAGCTGCCTTACTCTATTATAGTCTTCTGCCTGTCTTCCGTAAAGTTATACCAGCCACCAGTATCATCCGGCCGGTTTAAAAACAAGTACCCTTGAACGAAAAAAGCCCATTTAGCTTTTGGAGGGCTTTTTAGTTAGAATAATTGAGTTTGACTCTATAGCTTTAATAGAGCTTGGCGAAATAATTATTGCCATGCTGAATTTGCCAACTTAAGGTAATTTATCAGGAAGTAAAGCTTAGAAGTTAATAGGTTGCTTTTGATAAACAGATTACTTGAACTGAAGAGGCCGGGGATTAGTAGTCATGAGCGAGGACGCTCTCGCCAGCATGATTTTTAATTTATATTTTATAATTAGGAGACCCGCTAAGTAACTCGAGCATGGCCTTTGCCTTTAGCAGGCATTCCTCGTACTCGCGTTGTGGGTCGGAGTCGTAGGTGATGGCGCTGCCGACCATAAAGGAGAGGTAACCGGCGCGGGCATTGTATTGCAGGCTTCTGATCACCACATTAAAATCGCAGTCTTTGTCGGGTGTAATGTAGCCGAAAGCTCCGGAGAAAAGGCCTCTTTTGGTTTCTTCCAACTCCTCTATTAACTGCATGGCTTTAATTTTGGGAGCACCAGTCATGCTGCCCATCGGAAAGGCGCCGGTTAATGCATCCACTAAATCGCATTCGGGCCTTAGGTGGCCGGTTACTGTCGTAATCATCTGCGACACTTGCCGGAAGCCGTAGATGCCGAACATTTCTTCTACTGTTACACTACCTGTGGCACATGACTTCCGCAAATCGTTACGCACCAGGTCCATAATCATCATATTCTCGGCCAGCTCTTTCTCGTCGTGCCGCAGTTGCTGTTGCAGTTGGGCATCTTCCTGCGGTGTAGCACCTCTGCGAATGGTGCCTTTAATGGGCTGCGAAATAATTTTACTTCCAGTCTTTTTCAGAAAGCGCTCCGGTGAAGCACAAAGCAGAAACTTGTCGTTGTATTTCAGATAACCTGCAAACGGAGCAGGAGAGGCCTGGCTTAAAGAAAGAAACAGGCCAAGCGGGTTGAGGAATACATTCTCTGAAAAGAATTCGATGCAGTAATTTAGTTCGTAGACATCGCCTTGCAAAATATGCTGCCGAATACGCTCTACCTTTGCTTTATATTCGGTGGAGCTAACCCTTTGCTGCACCTGTAACTGCTGTGGCGCTGCAGGTTCAGGAGTGGTTACTGCAACAATCTGTTCAACCACCTCAGCAGCTTTATCTATTGAACAAAAAATAGTTACGCCATCACTGTTAAAGTATATTCTTGTTTGAGCCTCAAAAAATAATACCTCCGGAAATTCAAGATAGTCGCTGTTTTGGCTCTGCAGCTTTTCTACCTGGTTCTTCAGGTCGTACCCCAGGTAGCCGCACCACATGCTTTCCTGTTGCTGCAATAGCTGCCTGATGCTTTCGAACGCATGACCTTGCTCAATGGCTAGAGGAGCTCCAGCAGAAACAGCCAGCACATGGTCAAAGCCCTGGTACGGATAGGGAATCTGGTGAGACGTATAATAGGCCACCAATAGAAACTGATCAGCCCAGCCAAGCGCCTTTCTTCTAAATTCCTCCAGAGAAACAGGCAGATCAGTGGCAGGGAAGTAGGTGCTATGCATGTGTTAAAAGTGGTATTAGATCAGGAGCAGAAAGTAAGCCTAAAGCCTTGACTAGCCTTGGGTCAAAATTACTGATTTTAGCTTTTGAAGGGCAATTTCATTTAAATAATTCATTTGCCTTAAATGATGATTTAGCGAAGCATCAGCAGGTACAAGACAAGGCTGTAATGTTACATTCGTGCTGCACAAGTGAGAATTGCTAAAGTGGCAGCCACAAAAAAAGGATGGGGTTAGCCATCCTTTTTTCACCAGAAGCGAGAAACGCTTTATGGGTTTAGTATACACGCTGCTCCACACCAGCCAGAATTCGGCCGCAGTGCTCGCATACAATTACTTTTTTCTGAGCGGCAATATCAGCCTGACGTTGTGGGGGAACTGTGTTAAAGCAACCACCGCACGCATCTCTTTTTACTGTTACTACTGCCAATCCGTTACGAACGTTCTTCCTGATTCGGGTGTAGGCGCTTAACAAACGATCTTCAATTTTGGTAGAAGCTACATCACGATCCTGCTCCAGCTTGTTTTCTTCGTCTTCGCTTTCAGAAACAATCTGATCAAGTTCTTCTTTTTTGTTGATGAGGTCTTTACGGCGCTCTTCCAGGCGGTCCTTTGTGCCTGTAATTTCGCTGTTCTTTTGCTCTATCTGGTAGTAAGCTTCTTTAATCTTTTTCTCTGCAATCTGAATCTCCAGTTTCTGCAGCTCAATTTCTTTGGTTATGGCGTCGTATTCGCGGTTATTACGCACATTTGTCTGCTGGTCTTCATACTTGCGAATCAGGCTCTCTGCGTCTTTGATAGACTGCCTGCGTACACCGATAGATTCGTTTAAACCAGCAACCTCGTCATCAAACTTCCGAACCCTTACTTCATAGCCTTCGATCTCGTCTTCCAGGTCCTGAACTTCTTCTGGTAAATCGCCTCTTACGCGTCTGATCTCGTCGAGCTGTGAATCTATGCTTTGAAGCTTTAAAAGTGCCTCTAATTTGCTGGCTACCGTACTTTCCATGTATTAAAAAGTGTATCTGACAGGGTTAGTGTTGACAATTGATAAATAGACTGCAAAAGTAGTAAAGTTTTTTGAAAGTGTATCATAAAATATCTCCTTTGTGTATACTTCACTCTCATAATGGCCAATGTCGGCAATCATCAACTTGCCATCAGCATCGAAGAACTCATGGTATTTTACGTCACCGGTAACCAGGGCATCGGCACCTTTTCTTTTCGCGTCCTGAATTAAAAAACTACCTGCTCCGCCACATACAGCTACCCGGCTTATTTTTTTATTCCCGATGGAAGTATAACGCAGGCCGGCAAGTTGCATCTTCTCTTTCAGCCACTGCAGAAAATCTGCCTCCTGCAACGGCGCAGGCAGCTCTCCAATCATGCCTATTCCCACTTCCTGGCTTAAATTTTCAAGGCTTGTCAGGTAATGGGCTACTTCTTCGTAGGGGTGTGCCTGCCGCAGCGCAGCCAGAACAACGTGCTGCAGGTGAGCCGGGAAAATTACTTCCAGCCGGTCTTCCGGCACTTGCTTCAGCTTACCGACTTCACCTATGGCAGGTGCAGCATTGGCTGTGGGTAAAAACTGGCCTGTTCCCTCAACCTGGAAGCTGCAGTTACGGTACTCTCCGATCTGGCCGGCTCCGGCCTGGTGCAGGGCTTGCAAAACCTGTGCAGTGTTTTCGGGAGGCGAGAAAGTAACCAGCTGCATGAGCGTTTGTGGCTTATGAACAAGTACCTTAGCGTTCTGTAGCTCCAGCTTTTGTGCAATCTTATAATTAACGCCGTTATGTACGCTGTCGAGGTTGGTGTGGCAGGCATAGATAGCGATATCGTGCTTAATGGCTTTAATTAAAGTGCGCTCCACATAACTGCGGCCCGTCAGCTGTTTCAGCCCCTTAAATATGACCGGATGATGCGCCACCACCAGATTGCAGCCTTTCTCAATGGCTTCGTCCAGTACCGCTTCGGTGCAGTCTAAGGTTACCAGCACACCTGTAACCGGCTGTTGGCGGTCGCCGGTCTGGAGCCCCACATTATCGTAAGATTCCTGGTAGCTCGGAGGAGCAAGATGCTCCAAAACTTTTATTACATCAGCTATCGTTGCCATACATAGTTTCTTTCTGATTATTTAACGTAGGTAGTGTTCGGCCAAATTTAAAATTAACACTATTGAGCAGGTACTTTTGCTTCTAACGCTAATCGTCTTAATTGTTTTAAAATCGAACTGGTGTTTTAAAATCTTTAATTTTGAATTTCTAATTTTTAATTGAGTGAAGCTCCTAGAAGCAGCAATAGGTTAAAATTAGTTTTATTTTTGCAGGCGTTAAAACCCGATGGTAAAAAAACTGAAGTTGCTGTTGTTGCCTTTTTCCATTTTATATGGAGGCGTTATGCGTGTGCGTAATTATTTATACGATGCAGAAGTGCTGCCTGTAGAGCGTTTTGCTATGCCGGTACTTGCTGTTGGCAACCTGACAGTTGGCGGAACCGGAAAAACACCTCATGTAGAGTACCTGCTGCGGCTGCTCGCTCTTTATCGTGTGGCCACCCTCAGCAGGGGCTACAAGCGGAGCACCAAGGGCTTTGTACTGGCCGGAGCAGAAGCAACTGCTACCAGCATTGGCGATGAACCTTTCCAATATTACCAGGATTTTAAAGGCACTAGGGTGGCTGTTTCCGAAAACCGCGTAGCAGGCATACACCACTTGCAGCAGCTAAAGCCCGCACCAGACATTATTGTGTTAGATGATGCCATGCAGCACCGGCCTGTGCAACCGTCTTTAAATTTACTTATTACGGATTTCCTGCGCCCGTTTTACAAGGATTTTGTGCTGCCCGCCGGGTTGCTACGGGAGCCCAGAGCCGGAGCCCGCCGTGCCGATGCAGTACTGGTAAGTAAATGCCCCGCATCACTAACAGGGCAGGAGAGGCAGAAAATCAGGAGCCGGATCAGAAAGTATACCAAACCCCATACGCCAATATTTTTTACCGGGTACCGTTATGGTAAGGCTGTTCGTTTTGGAAGTAAGGCTGCCACGCTGGGTAAAGAAGTTATTTTGCTTACTGGAATCGCCAATGCAGCACCTTTGGTAGAGTACCTGCAGGAGCAGGGCTATTCGGTTTTGCAGCACCTGGCGTACCCCGACCATTACCACTATACTATAAAGGACCTGCAGGAGGTGCAGGAACTGTTGCAGGCAAAGCAAAACAGCCAGGCCTGCATCATCACGACCCGTAAGGATGCCGTAAAACTGGAGGCACCGGAGATAACTCCTGTAACCCAGTTGCTACCCTTATTTTATATTCCGATAGAAGTATTTTTTCTGGAGGACCAGGCCACTTTCGATTCGCTGGTGCTGGAGCATGTAGCTGAAAGAATAGACGCAGCCAAACAACCTTAACAAGTTGTAAATTAAAAACCTATACCCTTGAGATGTATGCTAGAAAATAGCTTTTGAAGGGCAATTTTATTTAAATAATTTGAAGACAAGCGCAAAAGCAGGCCTTTAGTTAAAGTTACTGTAGATAAAAGCTGACGGTATAAGACTGCTTTACTTAAGCATAGTGCACACTAGTTGTGCGAAAAATACTAATTTTGAATTGTGATACGAAAGCTTCTTGCAGGATTTATAGTAACCCTCGTTCTGATGGCTGGCACACAGGTTGCCAAGGCCCAGATTATTGATGACTCCACTAAAGTGCTCTACGGTCCCCGCACGACTTTGCAGTTGTATGAGAGAGATGTGTTTGAGGGCACCTACCGTGAGCAAAGAGTCGATACTTCCGTACACAACCTGCACAACGAGCGGTATTGGTACCAGGATACCCTTTTTTACCAGGACCTGGGCAATATTGGCACGGCTGCCAAACCCTTGCTTTTCAGGCTACCGACACAGATTGGGGCCCGCTCCGGCAGAAATGCCTTTAACCGCTATGCCTACGATCCGCTCCGGATAAACTATTTCGATACCCGATCGCCATATTCGCACCTGCATTATGTGCAGGGAGGTAGAGGGCAACAGGTATTTGAAGCCATGCATGCCCGCAATATATCCGAAAACTGGAATATCGGTATCGCATACAAATTACTGGCAGGTAACAGGCAGGTTGGCCCCTCCACCACCTTACGCGGCGACAGGGTAGTTGACGGGCAAGCAGTAAAATTCTTTACCCATTACAGGTCAAAAAACGAAAAATATAATGTTTTTGCCAATTTCACACACCTGAACCACGAGCAGGTGGAGTTTGGGGGCTACAATCCCGGAGACCTTCCGCCGGATAGTATATTTGAACGCGACTTTCAGCAATCCCAGATTTTCCTGACGCAGGCCACCAGCAGGGAAATGCGCAACAATTTCCATGTGCTGCAGCTCTACAAACTGGTCGGCGAAGACTTAAAGCTGTACCACGCGCTCGATACACGGCGGCAGCAGGTCAGGTTCCAGGATAATGGCATTCAGCGTGTAGATACTACCACAACCAGACCTGTTTATTATGACCGGACCCTTCATCATCCTACCCTGACCGATGACCGTAGTTTTTACCGCGAAACGCAGAACGAATTTGGCGTTACCGGCAACAGCAAATACTCATTTTTTAAAGGATTTCTGAAGTACCGTAATGCCAGCCAGGAGTACAGTGTGCTTCAGTTTGTAGAAGATGATTCGACTACTACCAGACGCACAGAGGATTTTAAAATAAACCAGCTCTTTGTTGGCGGGCAGCTCCGCATGCACTACCAGAACAAGGCCATGCTGCAGCTCGATGGCGAGTTCCAGATGACAAACGATTATAAAGTGTCGGGTTTGGTTTACTTTGAAGGGTTACAGTTCATGCTCAGCCGGGTGCTCCGTTCGCCTTCGTTTACGGAACAACGCATGTTTAGCAACCATTTCAACTGGAACAACAGTGGCTTTCAGAGCAGCGTTACCGATTACATTCAGGCCAGTTATGTGGGCAAGCTCGGCAACCGGCAATACCTTAAGTTTCATGGCTACTACGCTAACATTAAGCGGCATATCTTCTTTAATGAGCAGAAGATGCCGCAGCAGCTCGGTGGTAACCAGCGGCTGGTTGGGGCGCAACTGGAGCACCGTATTCACTTCGGCCCGCTGCATTTCGATAACACCGTAGCCTATACCAACACCGACGAGGCCGAGGTGATTCGGATTCCGGAATGGCTGGTGAATTCCAAACTTTACTTTCAGGGGTCTTTATTCAAAGAAGCGCTTTTCGGGCAGTTTGGTGTAGAAATGACCATGCCTTCTGCCTACATGGCTGATGCCTATGAGCCTGTTACCCAACAGTTTCGTTTGCAGAACGAGTTTATGCAACCAGCTTACCCGCTTTTCGATGTGTTCCTGAATGCTGATATAAAAACATTAAATATCTTCCTGAAAATGGCGCATGTTTCAGATGGCATTATTACACCGGCTTACTGGTCTACACCGAACTACCCGAATATGCGTCGCAGCTTTATTTTCGGCATTAAATGGATGTTTTTTGATTAACAGACCCTTGACACGTTAGAGCTGATATTTCTTCGGAAGGCCATTTTCATTTAAATAATTGCCGATTTACGGGTTATTGGGTAAATGGCTGGTTTAGAAAAAAAAGCATTCTTTCCCACCTAATCTTAAGCTCATCAATTTACCTAACTGTATTTAATTAGCCAAGTACTTACCACATGGAACCAGAAGAGAACGCACCTTTTCAGCCTACCAAAACAATTCTGAAGCTGCAGCTGCCTACCGACCCGCGTTGGGTAAACATAGCAGAAAAGAACATAGAAGAGATTCTGGTAGACCATGCTTATTGCGAGCAAAAAGCGGCGACTTCGGCTATTTCGCTTATTGTGAAGTACCCCGATAAAACCCAGTTGGTTGAAGAGATGACCGACCTGGTAGCAGAGGAGTGGAGCCACTTTGAGCGGGTGCTGGCAGAACTGAAGAAGCGGGGCTACGGACTTGGCCGCAACCGGCCCGATGAATATGTGGTGGAATTAGCCAAGCACATCCGGAAAGGCGGACAGCGCGAGCGCCAACTCATGGATCACCTCCTGATAAACGCGCTTATAGAGGCCCGTAGTTGCGAACGTTTTAAGCTGCTCTGGAAGAACATTGCCGATGAGGGCCTTCAGAAATTCTATTACGAGTTAATGGTGTCGGAAGCAGGTCATTTTGTAAGTTTCGTAAAACTGGCCAAACTCTACATGCCCACAGAAGTTGTAGATGCCCGCTTGAAAGAACTTCTGGAAATAGAAGCCGACATTATCAAGAACCTGGAACCCCGACCAGACAGGATGCACTAATTTTAATGGGCTACTATACTAAGGTATTAATATGTTAATTCTACCATATAAACTCCGTCTTAATCTATAGAAGTTACAGATTGAACTGCCAGCTGTTAGAGAATACAGGAGTTAAAATTATTTAAAACTGCAAAAATTAAAGGTAATTACCTATAAGTTTTGTCGTCATATATAGTAAGTAATATCGACCATTTAACAGTTTAGCACATTAACAGTTACCACATTAAATAAGTAACTCATTACTCAGGTTTTCTGCTTTTTCTTTTTGGCAGCCGGGAAGAGGATGTTGTTGAGGATGAGGCGGTAGCCGGGGGAATTGGGGTGAAGAGCTAAATCTGTGGGGTCTTCGCCAACCAGGTGCTGGTAATCTTCCGGGTCGTGCCCACCATAAAAGGTCCAGGTGCCCTGGGCGTAGGTGCCGTGCATGTATTTGATCTCACCCAGCTCTTTGTTCTCACCCATCACGATAACATCTGGCTTCACCAGGCGCTTCCGGAATGCGGTTGTCTGGCCCATAAAACCTTTAATGGTGCGGGTATGGTTCTGCGAGAGCATGGTCGGAATCGGGTCCCATTTGGCAGAGAAGGTGAAGAGGTTAAAAAAGTCGCTATGCTCCGATACGTTTCGCTCCTGGGGCTGCATATCGATGTTGGAGTACTCGTACTCGAGCGGGTTACGCACCAGCTTAAAGTCCTGAAAGGCAAAGGTTTTATTATAGTCCAGCTTCTCCTGCGCTTTAGGGTCTACGCCATCGCCATCGTACATCACGTCTACAATGTCTACACCTTCTGCGGCCAGGGCGATATCGTAGGTGTCGGTGGCAGAGCACATGGCAAACAGGAATCCGCCACCGGCGCAAAACTCTTTTATACGGTTTACAACAGCTCCTTTTAGTTGCGATACTTTGGCAAAGCCTAACTTCTTAGCCGATTCTTCTGCCGTGTGCTGTTGCTCCTGGTACCACGGAAAATGTTTGTAGCTCGCATAGAACTTCCCGTATTGGCCGGTAAAATCTTCGTGGTGCAGGTGCAGCCAGTCGTACTTCGGTAAGTCGCCGCGCATAATCTCCTCGTCGTAAATTTTGTCGTAAGGGATTTCGGCATAGGTGAGTACCAGCGTCACGGCATCGTCCCAGGGCATTTTCGCTTTTGGGGTGTATACCGCCACTTTCGGCACCTTCTCCAGCTTCATCACATCCATATTGGCTTCGGCATCGCTTATCTGGGAGAGTACGGTGGTATATTGGGCATCTGAAATAACCTGGTAGCTAACGCCACGCACAATCAGTTCGCTCTCGAGTTGCGGCGCATACTGAAATGCAAAGCTGCCGCCACGGTAGTTCAGCAGCCAGTCGACCTGTATATCTTTAGAGAGCACCCAATAGGCCACGCCATACGACTTCAGGTGGTCCTTCTGCGACTCATCCATCGGAATAAGTACGGTAGAGGCCAGTGCCTGAGAACCAAAAGCCAGGGCAATAAGAATGGTAGATATAAAACGGATCAGCATGAATTCAATTTTGTGGACTCAACAAATATACTAAAAATGAATGTTGTTTCAGAAAATGCCAGTATCTTAGATGCATTCCCTTTTTCGGCGCAAAAAGACGAAACAAGCCTTTAGACCCATATCTGCTTCTACCCATGAACCTGATAGAGAACATTCGGGAAGGACTTCGAGCCATCGTAAGCAACCTGCTCCGCACTATTTTAACCGGTCTTATTATCTCGATCGGCATTATGTCGTTGGTAGGTATTCTTACGGCAGTAGATAGCATGAAGTACTCGCTTCAACAGACTTTTTCGAACCTTGGTGCCAACTCTTTCGATATTCAACGAAAACAGAGCAACTATAGTGGCGGCAAAGCCGGTAAAGTTTATGCCACTATTACCTACAACGAGGCCCGCAAGTACAAGAACCTGATGGACGAGAAAGCGCAGGTCAGTTTATCGGCTTATGTGTCGGGCTCTACCGTTGTAAAGAGTAATACCGATAAAACGAATCCGAACATGAATATTGTGGCAGGCGATGAGAATTACATGCCGAACCGCAATATTAACGTAGCCTCCGGCCGCAGTTTTTCGCCTTTTGAATTAGAGAATGGCACCAGCGTTGCCATTGTAGGCATTGAACTGGTAGATAAGCTTTTCCCGAAGAAAGAGCCGATCGGGGAGTATATCACGTTTTTAGGCCGCAGGTTCAAGATAATTGGCGTTACAGAAAAAACAGGAAGCCAGATGGGCGGCACCAGCGCCGACAGGACCATAATAATTCCGCTCGAAGCCGGCCGGCAAATACCACTTAATGGCAACGCGCTGAGCTACGAAATCAAAACTATTTTAACAAACCCTGAAGAACTCGACTATGTTATGGGAGAGGCCACAGGAGTTATGCGCGCCGTTCGGCAAGACAAATTAGGCCAGGAAGATTCTTTTGAGATTAGCCGCAGCGACACCGCCATGCAGAAACTGACTGAGATCTCGGGCTACCTGAAAGCCGGTGGCTTCGTGATTGGCTTTATTACCTTGCTCGGCGCTTCTATTGGCCTGATGAACATTATGATGGTATCGGTGAACGAGCGAACCCGCGAAATCGGTGTACGGAAAGCCTTAGGTGCCACGGCATTTCAGATAAGGCAACAGTTCCTGATAGAGGCCATCGTGATTTGCCTGCTGGGTGGCTTTGTGGGCATCTTCTTAGGAATTATGGCCGGTAACGGTATTGCCGCGCTCATAGGCCAGGGCGGCTTTATTATTCCGTGGATCTGGGTGCTTGTTGGCCTTACTATTTGCGTTACGGTTGGCGTTATATCCGGTTCCTACCCAGCCTACCGCGCCTCCAAGCTAGATCCTATCGAGTCGTTGCGGTACGAGTAATGTTTTAGCTGCAGAAGCAGGTAAGACCCTTGGCAGGTTTTCCGAAAATTTTCTTCCGGAGGCTGATTTCATTTGAATAATTTAGCATCTCCCTAAACGCAAATCGACCAGCATACCAATTTAACTGTAATGCACCAGCTGGAGTTGTTTTTTACTGGTATTAGAAATAGACTTCTGGACTTGCCGCTTATAAGCCTCCAGGAGCAGCTGCAGCACTTTAAGTTAAAGCAAGTGAATTCCTATTAATGAAGTATTTATGAAAATAACGAACCGCGAAAAAGTCTACGACGGCTTTTTTAAAATGTACGAGCTTACTGTAGAGCAAAATGGCCACAGCTACACCCGCGAGCAATTCGATAGAGGCGATGCCGTGGCAGCCCTGGTTTTTGATACCGAAGACCAGCAGTATGTGCTAACGAAGCAATTCAGGATTGGCTCGGAGACGGAGTTGGTGGAGATTGTGGCAGGAATGGTGGATACCGGAGAGGCACCAGAAGTGAGCATAGCCCGCGAAATTGAAGAAGAGATCGGCTACCATGTTAACCACATCGAGCACCTGTATACTTTTTATTCATCGCCGGGAGGTTGCACCGAACGGGTGCTGCTGTACTATGCAGAAGTATCGCACCAACATGCCGCAGGAGGTGGCAAAGAAGGAGAGCACGAAAACATTGAAATTGTACGCTACAGCCCTCTCGAATTTGATGCCGAGGAGTTCAGCGATGCTAAAACTATTGTTGCTCAGCTCTGGATGCGCCTCAGGAAGGGGATTAAGAAATAGAAGAGGCGTGACCATATAGCTAAACCTGCTATGGTGACATGCCTCTTCTATCTAATATATCTAGTGCTTCGCCAAATTAAAAATAAAGATGGCGCGATCGTCCTCGCTCGTGTTGATTATGCTGCGGCTTTTGGCCGTTCTGAAGCTCTTTTGCAGGGGGCACATCATTTAAAAAATTAATTTAGAGGAGCACTTGCTAAGTTACTCCCGCATACTGCCGAGCATGCTCCGCGTATCTGCTGCTGCTTCCAGGGTCAGAAATTCAGCTTGCAGAGTTTTAATTTTTACTTTATCCGCTGTAGCAAGTTGGTTGTCGAACTGGCGGGTTCGCTGGTTCAGCAGGCCATACACGTGGTCCACGTAATCCCAGTCATCAAGGGTCCAGTTCTGTCGCTTTGCCCGCACTTCTCCCATAAAAGTTAGGTATGCCTGCCGCGCATTTTGGTTTGTAATTTTGCTGAGGTCGCTGTACTCGCGTAGCAGCTGGTCTTGCCACTGGCTTAGTTTCTGGGCATCGAGTGGTGTTTGCTGCCTGCGTTCCTGCCGCGCTTCCCACTGTTGGTACTGGCCTTTTAAGCGCTCATACTCTGCCTTAGATCGCACCGATAAACTATCTAAGCGTGCTTCTACCTGGGCTGTTCGTTTCTTGAATTCTTCGCGGGTTTCTGTGCCTCTGTTCGTGCCGGAAGAGTCGCTGCTGCTTGTTTTGCTTGCCATCCACTCCCTGAAATCGGCCAGTTGATCTTCGGCTGTTTTACCTGTTTTAACCACTGTTAATGTGTCTTTGCTCTGGGTGGTGTCTAAAATCCGCTCGGTCGTATTATCTGCCGTCCTGTTGCCATCGCAAGCCCACAGCAGGGTTGTGGAAAGCAGTAAGGCCAGGAAATTTTTAGTTATAGGTATCTTTTTCATGGGTTTGTCTTGGTAGTTGTATCTGCTCATTCTTACGCTATCAGCACACATGTGTTCTTGCCATATACTACCTACTTGCTTCAGCCAGATTATTCTAATGAAATCAGCCTTCAAATAGATGTAAGACCTTTAGTAATTAAGAGTTATGAGTTGATTTTTATTCTCTCAATCACGCAATCGAAATTTCTCCAAATTAACCATTTAGCGATCAACAACTAACAATCAGCAACCAAATTATTCTAATGAAAATGGCCTTCAGAGAGTTTCAACAGAAAAATCAGCCAAGGGTATTTAAGGCAGTATAGGCTTATCTTTACTTATTCCATCGCCGTAGCTGAAATGGTCGCTTACGGTTACCGGAAGTTTGCCTCTGGCTGGTAATCCTCCGAACAGGAGCTTGGCTGCTGCTTCCTGAGCGTGGTAGTGTGGCTGGTACGCCAGCAATAAACCGTTGCTTTTGTGTATACCCGTAAACTGACTAAGCGTGTAGGGGTTATCAAAAAGCGTTATAAAAGATTTCTGCGAAATAGACAGGTGATGAATTAAAGCGGTGGTGTGGGCGGAGTAGCCCAGGTTGTTACTTGGCCGTATGCTGGGCCCGTAGAGTGCCACCAGCACCACGTCGTAGGAGCGGAGCTGTTGCTGTAGCTTCTTTGTCTCTTTCGCGTTAGCCTTTCTGGAAATTACAAAGTCAGTTGTTTTAGCGTATTTCTTCAGCTCCCGCTGAAAGGCGGTAGGCCGTATGGCTCCAAATGAAACTGTGGCTATTTTCAGGTTGCGGCGTGGGCGCACCGGCAGCATCCGTTTTTCATTCTTCAGCAGCGTGAGGGCCGCCTCTGCAATGGCCCGGTTTGTACTATCGGCCTCCGGAGGGTTCAGGTCCTTGTACAGGTTCTCCAGTTCAATGGGTTTGTAGTTATCCAGCCCGACCCATTGCTTGGCTGCCAGCATTTTTTTGCATCTTTTCTCTATTTCCTCCAATGGCAGCTCGCCGTTTTCAATGGCTTCTTTAACAGCGGCCACGGCTTTTTCTACACTGTTCAGGCGTTCCAGTATGTCGTTTCCTGCTATGAGGGCTCGTGCTTCAGCCTCACCAGGCGGAAAAAACTTGGTTACGCCTTTCATAACCATGGCATCTGTAAAGGTTAGCCCTTTAAAGCCTAATTCATTTTTAAGCAAATCGGTTACAATGGGTTTAGAGAGGGTAGAGGGCAGGTTCTGGGTAGAGTCGAGCTGCGGAATGTGCATGTGTGCTACCATAATGCCACCTATGCCATTTCTGATAAGCTCCCGGAACGGGTACATCTCCAGTGAGTCGAGCCGTTTCCGGTTAAACGGAATAACAGGGAGGTCGTGGTGTGAGTCTATGTCTGTATCGCCGTGGCCCGGAAAATGCTTGGCCGTAGCAATAATGCCGTTTTCCTGCATGCCTCGCATAAAGGCCAGGCTCTTTGCTGTAACTGCCAGCCGGTTCTCGCCAAACGATCTGTAGCTGATGATCGGGTTATTAGGATTATTGTTTATGTCAGCTACCGGAGCAAAGTTTACGTGCATACCCAGGCGCTTAAACTCACGGCCAATTTCAGCGCCCATGCGGTACACCAGCCCATTGTCTTCTACAGCGCCCAGCATCATCTGGAAAGGGTACTGCACCGTGCTGTCGAGGCGCATGCCAATGCCAGTTTCAGCATCCATGGTTATGAGCAGGGGCACCTTAGAGGCAGCCTGGTACGTATTTGTCAGCTTTGCCTGTCGTACCGGCCCGCCCTGAAAAAAGATGAGCCCTCCGATCCTATGCTTCTGAATAAGTTGCAGGACTTCGGCTTCGTATTTAGGGCCCTTGTTCGAAAATGCCTCGATCACGATTAGCTGCCCAATCCGCTCCTCCAGCGTAAGGGTATTGTAAACAGAATCTACCCAACCCGAAGGATTCTCGAGGGCATCGAGAAGGTTTACAGCCCCGGCCCTTGGTTTCTCTGGCGGAAGTATGGCAATGCTCTCTATTTTTTTTGAGATAACATTTTTCTTTGTGCCGGCACTCTCGCAACCTCCAGCCAAAAAAGACGAAACGCATAGCAACCCCAGGGCCCACTTCTGCAGTGTTTTTACTTTTTCCGAACCTGATTTTAAATTTAAGAGGAACATATAAAACCATTGATGCAACAAGTACATACTGCCATTTGCTTTTTAGGTTCCGTTACTTAGGAAACCAATGCTAAAATCGGCCGCCTATGCGCAGGAAGTGCGGTTATTTTTCTGTTACTGAATCCCTCGCTCGTCAGCTAAGGCATAAAAAAAAGCGGACTTTTCAGCCCGCTTTACTTATACTATAATTCCTGAATTAGAAAGGAAGATCGTTGTCGGCATCGCTGCTGTAGAACGAAGGTGCTGCATCGGCAGGAGCTTGCTGAGAGCCAGCAGGGGCACCAAAAGAGCCTGCTCCTCCGGCCTCTATACGCCAGGCCTGCAGGTTAGTGAAATACATAGTGGTTCCATTTTTTACAAATGGCTTGCCAGTCAGGTTAAAAGTAACTTTTAGTTCGTCACCCGCCTTAAATTGATTAAGCAGCGAGCACTTGTCTTGCGTTAATTGGAACTTAGGGTATTGGGTATACTGCCCATCCGGAATTTCAAGCACAAATTCCCGCTTTTTGAACTTATCACTCACTTGTTGTTCATCAAACACTTCGTAAAGCTTACCTTGGATTTCAAACGACATATTACAATTTTATTTATTTAGAAGAAGCAAAGATACTCATTTCGGGGCAATTTAAGGAGCCAAAGGCCGTACTATCGGTATTTTTTTTGCCGCTGCTGGTCCTGATAACTGCCTTTGCCAAACCGGCGTACACGTAAGGCAGCTACTGAATTAAATGCACCAGCTTATGAAAAACATTGCCATTGCCCTGCACGGAGGAGCCGGCACCATCTTGCCCGCCTCCATGACTCCAGAAAAAGAAAAAGCCTATAAAGCTGGCCTGCAACATGCCACAGATGCCGGATATGCGGTATTGGCAGCAGGAGGAACTTCCCTGGATGCCGTGGAGCAGGCGGTTGTTTCGTTAGAGAATTGTCCGCTGTTCAATGCTGGCAAAGGCGCGGTTTTCACAAAAGAAGGCAAGCACGAAATGGATGCGGCCATAATGTGTGGCCAAACCCTGGCAGCGGGTGCTGTGGCAGGCGTGCGAGGCATTAAAAACCCCGTAACCTTAGCTCGCGCAGTTATGGAACGTTCCGAATATGTTTTGCTAAGCGGGTCTGGTGCAGAGGAGTTTGCCCGAAATCTGGAACTGCCTTTTGCTCCTGAAGCTTATTTTAACGATGCCTACAGGTACAAGCAATGGCAAGAGATCCGGGATTCAGAAAATTTTCAGCTGGACCATTCAGAGGAGAAAAAATTTGGTACGGTAGGAGCAGTGGCCCTCGATGCATCAGGTAATGTGGCAGCGGCAACCTCAACAGGTGGCATGACAAACAAACAGTTTAACCGCGTTGGCGACACTCCTATAATAGGTGCCGGCACGTATGCCAATAATCTTACCTGTGCCATTTCCTGCACCGGCCACGGCGAGTACTTTTTAAGAGCCGTGGTGGCCTACGATATTTCCTGCCTGATTGAATACAAAGGGCTGTCGTTGCAGGAGGCTTGCCAAAAAGTGGTGCTGGAAAAACTGGTGGCCTTTGGAGGAGAAGGAGGGCTGGTAGCTGTAGACACCTCAGGTAACCTGGCGCTGCCTTTTAACTCTGAAGGCATGTACCGCGCCTCCAAAGCAGCAGGCCAGGAAACTACTGTAGCGATCTATAAATAATCACCTCAACAAAAATACCCTTGGCGAATTTAAAGTTAAAAGTCTTCTGAAGGCATATTTCATTCAAATAATTCAACTAACCCTGGCTTTAAGTAACCTAAAAAACCGGTGCTACTGCCACTATTCAGGTTGTTCTTTTAGCTGCGCGAGTTGTAGTGCTTCTTTGTCTTTGTAAAAAACGCGGGAATCGATGTCGTAAATGTTGCCTTTGGCCAGCACGTGCATGAGCATGTTCTCAATGGCAACCGGTTTTCCGCGTTCTATTTCGCTGATGTTGGAATACCCGAGCACGTGCCCATCGATTATCACCACCAGGTTAGAGCCAATGGTTTCTATCAGGTGACCGCCGGTAATAAGCACTCCTGTGTCTTCGCCCAAACCGATGCCGACTGTTTTGGGGTGCGATACAACAGCTTCCATTAAACGGCCAAACCTACCCCGTATAATAAAGTGAGAATCAATGATTACGCCGCCCATCAGACCCAGGCCCTGGCTGATACGCACAGAGCCCTTCAGAAGCGACTCTTTGGCGCTGCCTCCCCTGATCATGATCTCTGACATGGCCATGGCACCCGCACTCGTGCCTGCTATTACGAAGTCCTCGTTTGTGTACCGGTCTACCAGAATATCTAAGAAAGGGGAGTTGCTGAAAAAGCGGGTTAGCCTGCTCTGGTCACCACCACTGAACATGATGCCATCGGCTTGGCGCAGGCGCTCCAGGTTAGCCGGCTGGTGTGCTTCAGCTGCTTCCTTTATGTGCATCAGCCCAATTTCTTCGCAGCCCAAAATACCAAAAGCACTCTGGTAACGCTCGCCCACCTCTTCTGGAATAAGCGAAGCAGAGGTTACAACTTCTATTCTAGGCCGCTCTACCGGAATCTCAGCTAAAAATCTTTTCAGAATTCCTAACTCAAAAAAATCGAGGTAATATTTCTTTTTTGACTGAGAAGTAGGGTAACTGCCTTTGTCCTCGTTTCCACCGACTGCTATAAGTTTACCTTTTGGTTTGTTCACTGCTTAGGTTTCTGTTTTATAATTTATAATAGTTGCGTCTCTGAGGCTACAAAAAACTTAATTGTTATGCCTTTTGCAAGAACTTCCTTGTTTATTATAGCTTAGGCTCCTCTACCGGCTGTGAGTATTGTTCCTTCTTATGGCCAATGCTACAGGTGTGGCTTGCTCTACCTCAAGTACCTGAATTGAGGTTAATTCGTTGCCAGAAGGATTTTAAAAGTGTTTGAGTCTACAGTTTAACAGAAAGGTTATTCTAACGCCACTATATAAGAAAAAACCTATTTAAACCCTTTCGCTATTAATATTCGGCCATCTACCCTAAATAAGTTATATTTTTTCAACCCACCTCAAGCTCTGTCGTATAGTACACCACAAGACAATTACTTTATTACTTAGATACACCGTAAACCTTTCCAAGCTATGAAACTTAATAATCTGAATGACCTGCTATTGCATGAGTTGAAAGACATTTACAGCGCAGAAAACCAAATTACAAAAGCGCTGCCGGCCATGATGAAGGCATGTAGCTCCGAAAAATTAAAGAGTGCGTTTCAGGATCACCTGGAAGTAACCGAGCGGCAGATAGATCGCCTGGAAAAAGTTTTTGAATTGATGGGCGAGAAGGTGAAAGGAGAGAAATGCAAGGCCATGGAAGGCATTATTAAAGAGGCTGAATCGATGATGAGTGAGAAAGCTGATGCCGATGTGATGGATGCTGCCTTAATTGCCAGTGCTCAACGTGTAGAACATTATGAAATTGCCGCCTATGGCACTGTCTGCACTTTTGCCAAACAACTCGGCTTAACCGATGTGGCAGATCTGCTGCACCAGACACTGGAAGAAGAAAAAACCACAGACCAGTTGCTGACGCAGATCGCAGAATCCAATATTAACCTGAAAGCGCAATAATAAGCGAATAAAACACACGCAACCAACTGCTGGTTGCTATGCTATGGATAAATCCTCTTTCCTTCCCCGAGCTAATACGCCGGTCAGAAGTTGAAAGAGGATTTTCATTTTTAGTAGCTGTTAGCATAGAGCTGTGCTAAATAATTGACGTTGCCCATTCTTTTAGAACATGGCTATTGACAATTAGATGCACTAATTATTCGAATACAATTACCCTCCGGAAGCTTAAACTTGATTTTTATGCCAAGGGTATAAATACAAAACAGCCCCGCACGTATAGGTGCGGGGCTGTTTACTTATAGTACTAAAACTACGGGAATGGCTAGATTACATCATGCCGCCCATACCGCCCATGCCACCTGGCATAGATGGAGCACCTTTCTCTTCTTCAGGATCTTCTGATACTACACATTCGGTAGTAAGCAGCAGACCAGCAATAGAAGAAGCATTTTCAAGGGCGAGGCGAGTCACTTTAGTTGGATCTATGATACCGGCAGCAAACATGTTCTCATATTTGTCGTCGCGGGCATTGTAGCCATAATCAGCTTTGCCTTCGCGAACAGCCTGCACCACCACAGAACCTTCGCCACCTGCATTAGAAACAATTGTTCTAAGCGGAGACTCCAGTGCTGTTTTAATGATCTGAACACCAGTTTGCTCATCAGCGTTATAAACGTTCACATTGTTAAGGGCATCTAAAGCACGGATCAGAGCAACACCACCACCAGCTACAATACCTTCTTCAACGGCAGCACGAGTAGCATGCAAGGCATCGTCTACACGGTCTTTCTTTTCTTTCATCTCAACTTCAGTAGAAGCACCAATGTAAAGAATAGCTACACCACCAGACAGTTTCGCCAAACGCTCCTGCAGTTTCTCTTTGTCATAGTCAGATGTAGTAGACTCCATCTGAGACTTGATCTGGTTAACACGTGCTACGATATCATCTTTCTGGCCGGCACCATTTACTATAGTGGTGTTGTCTTTGTCGATGATGATTTTTTCGGCAGTACCCAGGTAATCAAGTGTTGCGTTCTCAAGCTTGTAACCACGCTCTTCAGATATAACGGTACCACCAGTCAGGATGGCAATATCTTCGAGCATTGCTTTTCTGCGGTCGCCGAAGCCAGGAGCTTTAACAGCGGCAATTTTAAGCGAGCCACGCAGTTTGTTTACTACCAAAGTTGCAAGGGCTTCACCATCAACATCTTCAGAAATGATGATAAGGCCTTTACCAGTCTGAACAACTTGCTCCAATACCGGAAGCAGTTCTTTCATGGTAGATACTTTTTTGTCGTAGATCAGGATGTACGGGTTGTCGAACTCCGCTTCCATTTTCTCGGCGTTGGTTACGAAGTAAGGCGACAGGTAACCGCGATCAAACTGCATACCTTCTACAGTTTTCACCTCAGTTTCAGTACCTTTTGCTTCTTCTACCGTAATTACACCGTCTTTCCCAACTTTGTCCATGGCATCGGCAATCATTTTACCAATTTCAGGATCGTTGTTGGCAGAGATAGTACCTACCTGTGCAATTTCAGAAGAGTTCTCGATTTTTTTAGACTGAGCTTTCAGGTTCTCAACAACCAGCGTTACGGCCTTGTCGATACCACGCTTCAGGTCCATTGGGTTGGCACCTGCTGCCACGTTTTTAATACCGGCCGTGTAAATAGCCTGCGCCAACACAGTAGCAGTAGTAGTACCGTCACCAGCCTGGTCAGCAGTTTTAGAGGCAACCTCTTTCACCAGCTGAGCACCCATGTTCTCGATCGGGTCTTTCAGATCGATCTCTTTCGCTACTGATACACCGTCTTTTGTAATGGTAGGCGCACCAAATTTCTTGTCGATAATAACATTACGGCCTTTAGGACCTAACGTTACTTTTACAGCATTAGCCAATTTGTCAACGCCAGCTTTAATCTTGCTGCGCGCGTCGCTATCGAATGTGATGTTTTTAGACATGGTTATTTTTTTCTGATTAAGATTTGTTTTGATAGATTAAAGAATAGCCAGAATGTCAGACTCACGCATGATCAGGTAGTCTTCACCATCTACAGGTATTTCCTGACCTGCATACTTGCCATACAACACTTTATCTCCTACTTTAACCTGTGGTTCAATAAGTGTACCCTGATCAGATACTTTTCCAGCACCTACGGCAACTACTTCACCTTGCTGTGGTTTTTCTTTAGCAGTATCAGGAATGATAATACCTGACTTAGTTTTTTCTTCTGCTGCAGCAGGAGCTACGATTACTCTGTCTGCTAATGGTTTAATGCTGATTGACATAGTTTGTATAAACGTTAAGTTTTATTATGGTTATAGATTAAACTTTGAAACCATAGTGCCTAGTATCATTTCTTGTGCCAATAGTTAAATACTGCCATTATAAGCCATTTTTGCAGCTTTTGATCTGCCATTCCTGACAGGCCGGTCCGCTACTGTCACTATAGACAGAACTTTTCTGCTTTTGAACCTGACAGCTTTACCAGCCGGACAATAAAAAAGCCGGCTCATGGCCGGCTTTTTTATCTATTTCATTATTAACTAGTCTTGATTTGCAGTGTCTATCATGTCTGGAATATCAGCTGCATCCGGAATTGCCATGGTGCTGTCTTCGCCTGGTATGGTGGCAGCAGGACCGGCAGGTAACTGCGACTGACGTGCACGCTCTTCGTTTACGCTTCTGTTAATGGAAGACTCGCCAGAAGAGTCGAGCATCATGTGGGTGCCTAATGTTAACACTACCAGTGCTATAGCAAAGCCCCAGGTAAGTTTCTCCAGTAAATCGCCTGTACGTTTAACGCCCATCAGCTGGCTGGCTCCACCGCCACCAAACTGGCTGGAAAGGCCGCCCCCTTTAGGGTTTTGAGCAAGTACAACTAATACGAGCAGTACGCAAACAAAAATAATGATACTGATTAAGGCGATATACATTTTAGTTTAAGTTTTGTAATTTTTCTATTTGTTCGGCAAAGTAAGATTTTTTTTCCGGATTTTTCAACATCAGCTGCTCATATATTTTAATTGCTTTCCTGGCTTTGCCTTGCTGAATAAAAATATTGGCCAGGTTCTCTGAGGCCATGCCTTTGCGTATCTTGGTGCTTTTCAGCGATAAATCTTCCTGTGGTTCCGGCTTTATTTTAAGGTTAACCATTGTTTTAAGCCGTGGGTTCAATTTGAGGAACTGGTCTATTATATCTAACTGGTGGCTTAAAATATTGGTAACGGGCTGCACCGCCTTCTCCAGCTCATGCGTTTTGCTGTACTCCAGTATCAGTTCCGGATGAAAACGCTGTGGCCTGGGCCGGGTGTAATCATCTTTCAGCTGCAGCACTTCGCCCATACGGCTGTTTCCCATGCTGTAGCCCAGCAGGTCGTCGGCATAAAGTTTGTCTATTTCGTCGAAGCTGTAATTAATTTCCCCGGCTGGTGCAGTAATGTCTGGAGCAGCTGTTTCTTGTTCAAAAATTCCTTCCTCTACAATCGCTGCATTATCTGCTTCTTCTGCAGGGGTAGCCAGATCAGTCACATCTGTTGCTTCATCATTGGCTAAAGCAGCTACATACTGTTCCTGGTTTTCCTGCAGGTCGTCCATAAACGAAGCTATTTCTGCAGCAGTCGTTTTCTCATCAGGGGCAGGTACGGCAGCCTGAGCCAGCAAATCGGTTGAACTGGAGCTGAGGCTGTCGATGGTAAGCAGCATGGCAAGCTCTGAATAGAACTCATTTGGTTCTGTGCTTTGTGTTACAACTACTGGTGCAGGCGCTGTCGGTGCTTCTTCTACAGTAGCATCTGGAGTGGCTGCTTCAGAAAGGTTGAGATGCGATTCTTCAACCGGTTCAACATCTTCGGGCGCGGGCTCAGTTACCTGGTCTTCTTCCGGTTCAGGGGTGGCAACAGTAAGCAGCAGTTGTGGCTGGCCGGCTGCAGGTGTGCTTCGCTCATCCTGCACCTGTAGCTGTTCTTCTTCTTCAAACTGGTCCGGCAGAATTGGTTCAGGTTGGGCTTGCTCAGCTTCGTAAACTGGTTCCAGTACAGGAGCGGTGGTATAAATAAGGCGTTTTAGCAGTTGCCGGTCCGTGGCGTAAGAAGAGGCGCGACGTAAGCGCTGGGCCGACAGCATGCTGCCTTTGTCGTAGGCAGACTTGGCCAGTAGCAGGTGTGCCGTCTGGCAATAAGGAAAGGCAGCAGCCACCTTTTCCAGCTCGAGTGTCTGCTGGTCTGAGATGTCTGATACGTGTTGTATCAGTTGAAGGAAGGCTGATTTGTTCATGAAGCAATGCTTTCTGATAAGCTGGTTAATTACCAGTTGGCTAATGATTTATTAAACACATCGATTGCCAGTCGCTCGGCGAGCTGGGTAATGGCTGTAGTAGGTATCTGGTTAATGTCCACGTCCTGCGCAAAATCCTGCGAAATAGAAAATGTCTGATCAAAATCGTCTTCAGAATTTTTGGTGTTCGTGAAGCGCACCTTTACGCCAAGAGTCAGACGGTTAAGGCTGGCGCGGTCAAAATCACCTTCGCGCTGCACTGCCGCCGGCGTAATACTAAAGCTAACAATTTCTCCTTCTACTTGCAAGTCGCCTTCGCGCTGCAGCATGTTCAGGTTGGTGTTTCGCTGGTAATATTCTTTAAAAGTGTTTGTCACGACCTGTGTCAGGTTGGCCGGACCTTCACCTGATGCATTCTCGAAGTTCTGGATGGAGATCGTTCTGATGTCGGGGCTGATGTTAACGCCGGTAAACGAATAAACACCGCATCCGCTGGTAAGCAGGAGCAGCAGGCAGCTCATAACCAAATAAAATTTACTCTTCAATATCATACTGCTTTAGTTTGCGGTAAAGTGTTCTTTCAGAAATGCCCAGATCCTGGGCGGCATATTTCCGTTTGTTGTTGTGCTTTTTAAGCGCTTTCAGAATCAGCTCTTTTTCTTTGTCTTCGAGCGAAAGGCTTTCTTCCTCGGTTTCGTGCGGAATGTCTTCTACTTTTTGCTCTTCTTCGTACTCATGGTTCTTAGGCTGACCAACCGGCAAGTAGTAACCTTCCTGGTGCTCTTGCTGGTAAGGCCTGCCATTAAAGGCATGGTGGTGGTCAATGTTCTCGAACAGGTGGCTGTGCTCTTTCAGAAGCTCCGTATCGTTTTCAGATGGTCCGTGTGTCAGCAACTCAAATACCAGCTTTTTCAGCTCCGACACATCGCGGCGCATGTCGAACAGCACCTTGTAAAGCAGGTCGCGCTCCGAAAAACTGTGGTCGCCTCCTTTAGGATCCTTGTTGAGCAGGGCAGGCAGGTTCGATTGCTCCTTCGGCAGATAATGCAGCATTTTAGCAGCGTCAATTTCCCTGTCATATTCCAGAACGGAAATCTGCTCTACAATATTTTTAAGCTGTCTGATGTTTCCCGGAAATCTGTATCGGAGCAGTACCTGTATGGCATCAGGCGTAAGGGTAACAGGTTTTACTTTGTATTTATCTGAAAAGTCGCTGGCAAATTTCCTGAACAGCAAATAAATATCATCGCCCCGGTCGCGGAGCGGAGGTACAGCAATAGGAACAGTGTTGAGCCGGTAATACAGGTCTTCTCGAAACTGGCCTTTTTCAACTGCATGCAGCAGGTTCACGTTGGTGGCAGCTACCACACGCACATCAGTTTTCTGTACTTTAGAAGATCCCACTTTTATAAATTCGCCATTTTCCAGCACGCGCAACAGGCGGGCCTGCGTACCTAAAGGCATTTCACCTATTTCATCCAGGAAAATAGTGCCTCCATCGGTTACTTCAAAGTAGCCTTTCCGTGCCTCCTGAGCACCTGTAAACGAGCCTTTCTCGTGCCCGAAAAGCTCCGAATCGATAGTGCCCTCTGGTATTGCGCCGCAGTTAATGGCAATAATCTGCCCGTGTTTCCGTGGGCTCAGGTTATGAATTATTTTTGAGAACGACTCTTTCCCACTGCCACTCTCCCCGGTAATCATCACGGTCATGTCGGTAGGGGCCACCTGCACAGCCACCTGAATAGCATGGTTCAGCAACGGAGAATTACCGATTATCCCGAACCGTTGCTTTATGCTCTGTATATCTATATTGCGCATTTTTTAGATTTGAAGATTTAAGAATTTGGAGATTTGAAGATGGTTAAACTTGGAATTTTTAGGTCTGGTCTGATTAAAGAGGGTTTTATTTCCTGTTTAAATCATCTTCCGAAACACTTCCTCATCTTCAAATTTCCAAATCTTCAAATTTGAAAATTAATCAACTGCTTCCCCAAACAGGGTGCCTACGCTGCAGTCGTTAACGAACACGTTCACGTAGTCTCCTTTTTTATAGTGTTTCTTCGGGAAGATAACCACTTTGTTTTGGTCGTTGCGGCCACTTAGGTATTCATCCGATTTTTTAGAGAAGTTCTCCACCAGCACTTTATGCACCTTGCCTATAGCTATCTGGTTCCGGATGTAGGAGTGCTCGCGCTGCCTGTCAATTACTTCTGCCAAACGTCTTTTCTTCGTTTCCAGCGGAATGTCGTCTTCTAGTTTACGGGCTGCTAAGGTGCCGGGCCTTTCGGAGTAGAAGAACATGTAGGCGTAGTCGTACTGCACGTAATCCATGAGCGAGAGGGTGTCCTGGTGCTCTTCTTCAGTTTCGGTGCAGAAGCCAGAGATCATATCGGAGGAGATACCGCAATCTTCACCCAGAATAGAACGGATGGCATTTACCCGGTTGATGTACCAGTCACGGTCGTAGGTGCGGTTCATGAGTTCCAGCACGCGCGAATTGCCACTCTGGGCAGGCAGGTGTATATATTTGCAGATGTTGTCGTACTTCTTCATAGTGTACAACACTTCATCGGTTATATCTTTCGGGTGGGAAGTAGAGAAACGAACACGCAGCTCAGAATGCACAAGCGCCACTTTCTCCAGCAGTTGGGCAAAATTCACCATCTCTGTGCCATCTTCAGAAGCCCATTTGTAAGAATCTACGTTCTGGCCCAGCAGTGTTACTTCTTTGTAGCCTTGTGTTACCAGGTCCTGCACTTCCTGCACAATAGAATGCGCATCGCGGCTGCGTTCACGGCCCCGGGTAAAGGGCACCACGCAGAAAGAGCACATGTTGTCGCAGCCCCGCATAATAGACACGAAAGCTGATACGCCGTTGCTGTTCAGGCGAATCGGGTTGATGTCGGCATATGTCTCTTCGCGCGACAACAGCACGTTAACTGCTTTCTGACCGCCATCTACTTCATTAATCAGGTTTGGCAGATCACGGTAAGCGTCGGGGCCTACCACCAGGTCTACAATCTTTTCCTCTTCCAGCAGGGCTTTTTTAAGGCGCTCAGCCATACAGCCCAACACTCCCACGACCAAACCAGGCTTCTTTTTCTTGAAATAATTGATCTGCCCCAGGCGGTTTCGCACTGTCTGCTCCGCCTTCTCGCGGATGGAGCAAGTGTTCAGAAATACCACATCGGCAAGTTCAATCTGGGAGGTTGTGTCGAAACCTTCTTTGAACATGATAGATGATACGATCTCGCTATCAGAGAAATTCATCTGGCAGCCGTAGCTTTCGATATATAATTTCCTAGAACGGCCTGTGTTTGTTTCCTGGGTCACTTTCGTGTCGCAGGAGGCAGCAGCGGTAGCTTGTTCCGGGGTGCGGTTGTCAATAAAATCTAAGTCTGTTACTAATGAATCCATTCTCATTCCTTTTCAGCTACAAATATACAAAAAGAAACAAATGCATGTGACAGAATGGCAGAAAGGTTTTACAGGAGTAGGAGGGGAGAATGGTTTTAAGGGCAAGGCAGGCAGCAGAGTCGGCGACAGTTCACCTGCCATCTCTGCAACTGATGTGAACTTTATGATCCGGAAAATTATTTACTTCAGGTAAATTACAGGTTGAGCTCCTGCTCCTTAGCTTCCGGAAAGAAGAAAATTAAGTATCTTTGGAGTTCAGTTACTCAACACCTAAAGCCACACCGGCAGCGCATTTTATTACAGATGGACATCAGAGAGGCACGCGAAGCACTTAAACTTTATTTTGGCTACGACCAGTTCAGGCCGATGCAGGAGCAGATTATCACGAACGTACTGAAGCAGCAGGATGTGGTGGTGCTAATGCCGACCGGTGGCGGAAAATCGATCTGCTACCAGGTGCCTGCGGTGGTGATGCCTGGCGTTTGTGTGGTAGTGTCGCCACTTATTGCCCTGATGAAGGACCAGGTGGAGGCACTGCTGGTAAACGGCATACCGGCGGCTTACCTGAACAGTTCTCAAAATGCAAGCGACCAATACGAGATAGAGAGCAAGTGCCTCAAGGGTCAGCTGAAGCTGCTTTATGTGTCGCCGGAGAAGCTGCTGTCGGCTGGGTTTTTCTCTTTTCTGAAGCGACTGAAAGTATCGTTGTTCGCCGTAGATGAGGCACACTGTATTTCAGCCTGGGGCCACGATTTCAGGCCGGAATACACGCAGCTGCGCGCCCTGAAACAGCAATTTCCGCAGGTGCCTGTTATCGCTTTAACCGCCACAGCCGATCGGCTTACCAAAAAAGATATTCAGGAGCAGTTGCATCTGCAGCAGCCCGAAGTATTTATAGCTTCTTTTGACAGACCTAACATTAACCTGAGCGTACGCCCAGGCCGTGACCGGTATAAGCGCATACTGGAGTTTCTGGACAGGCACCAGGGGCAACCGGGTATTATTTATTGCCTGAGCCGGAATTCTACTGAGTCGTTGGCAGGTAAGCTGAAGAAAGAAGGCTACAATGCTACTTACTACCATGCAGGCATGAGCGCCAACCAGCGTGCCAAGGCCCAGGAAGACTTTCTGCGTGACAACGTGCAGCTGGTTTGTGCCACCATCGCCTTTGGCATGGGCATCGACAAATCGAATGTGCGCTGGGTTATTCATTACAACCTGCCAAAGAACATCGAAAGTTATTACCAGGAAATAGGCCGTGCCGGTCGTGACGGAGCCAAATCGGATGCGCTCTTGTTTTATAGTTACAGCGATGTGATGAACCTGCGCAGCATGCTGACCGAGGGCGAGTCGAAGCAGACTGAGCTGCAGCTGGTGAAGCTGGAGCGCATGCAGCAATTTGCAGAGGCAGCCATTTGCCGCCGAAGGATTCTGCTGCAGTATTTCGGCGAGAGCCAGAGCAAAAATTGTGGCAACTGCGACATCTGCCGGAACCCGCCTACCACCTTCGATGGAACCCTGATAGCCCAGAAAGCCCTTTCTGCCATTGCCCGCACCCAGGAAAAAGCGAATATGGGCCTGCTGATAGATGTATTGCGCGGCTCCAGGAGCAGCCAGGTGCTGCAATCAGGTTTCGATAGAATTAAAACGTATGGTGCCGGCCGCGACGTGAATTCAATGGACTGGCAGCGCTACCTGCACCAAATGATAAACGCCGGACTTGTTGAAATGGCCTATGACCAGAATTACAGCCTGAAACTGACAGAGCAGAGCAAGAAGGTACTTTTCGAGAATAGGAAAGTAGAGCTGGTGAAGTTTGAGGAAGTGAAGCAGGTGGAGGCACCATTAGTTAAAGCCAGACCAAAAAAGGAGCTTATAAAAGATGCTTTGTTTGAGCGTTTACGTGGCCTGCGGAAGCGGTTAGCCGATGAGTATAATGTGCCGCCCTATGTAGTGTTCACCGACACCACGCTTATGGAAATGGCAGCAGAAAAACCTACGAACCGGCTTTCGATGTTAGCTATAGGAGGGGTAGGGGCTCAGAAATTTGAGCGTTATGGCGAGAATTTTATAAATGAGATTATCCGGTTTATGACAGAGGAGCAGGATAAAGGAAATAAAATTAAAGGAGCCACGCACCTGGTTACCTTCGAGGCGTACCAGCAGGGGCTATCGCCGGAGCAGATTGCTGTGCAGCGGCAACTGAACCCTGTTACCGTTTATTCGCACCTGGCAACTCTATATGAGCAAGGTTACTCTATTAAGGTAAGCGATTTTTTGACTAAAGCAGAATATAGAGCTATATCAGAGGCTATTGAAGTGCTTGGTCCAGATGCGAAGCTTAAAGAGCTGTATGAACATTTAAGTGAAGGTTACGAGTACTTTAAAATCCGGCTGTCGCAGGCGGTGTATAAAAAACAGACGAGTGGCGTATAAGAGAACATTTAGGATATCTGACAATAGTTTCAGGTATTTAAATTTTGATTATTTTAAACCTCAGGTTAGCAGGAACTTATTTGGTAAATTAGTTCTTTAAATAAAAATGCTAAACATATTAGTTTTTAGTTTAAAAATTTAGTATGTTTACAGGTATAAGCCCTACAAAGGGATATTGCCTTATTTTTAACTAATACATTTGGCAATCTGTGGATATGGTAACTTCAAACTTAAGGCATCTTAGAAAGAGCGCCGGATATACCCAAGCGCAACTGGCTGAGAAGCTAGACATTAAACGATCTTTGATCGGCGCTTATGAAGAGGGCAGGGCTGAGCCAAAATTAAGCACGCTGATAAATATAGCAGCGCACTTTCATATTACGCTCGATGACCTGATAACTCTTGACTTAAGTAATAGCACTGACCAAAGAAGTACAGACGCTTCTAAAGCAGGTGGCGGTAAACTTCGGGTTCTGGCAATAACTGTTGATCAGGATCAGAAAGAAAACATAGAACTGGTTCCTTATAAAGCAAGTGCCGGTTATTTAAATGGCTACGCAGATCCTGAGTTTATAGAAGAACTACCGCGCTTTCAGTTGCCCATGCTCGGAAGCAACGGAACCTTCAGGGCTTTTGAGATTAGCGGAGATTCTATGCTTCCTATTGCCTCTGGTACTGTCATAGTTGGTCGATTTATTGAAGATTGGCAAGCTATTAAAGACGGTACGCCTTGCATTATTGTAAGTGAAAAGGAGGGAGTCGTGTTTAAGCGCATTTACAACAAAATTCAGAATGCCTCCATGTTGCGGCTGCATTCCGATAACCCGCTGTACTCGCCCTACGAACTGCACGTAGACGACATCCTGGAAATCTGGGAGGCAAGGTCTTATATCAGTTCTACTTTCCCTATCGCTGATTTGTCCTTAGATAAACTTTCTTCTATTGTGCTCGATCTTCAGAAAGAGGTGATGAAACTGAAAAAGCTGGATTAACTTTTTAAGTAGTCTATTCTGGCTAAATAAATTTAAAGCAAAAGATCCTGCTCAATTAAGAGCAGGATCTTTTGCTTTATTGCTTCATCAATAAGCTCCTGAAACAACTCTAATTACCAACGATTAAAGAAGAAAACGCTTATTAGATGCAGATGTCTTGATTAAAACAAGTATAAGGAAACTACAACCTACCCTTGACTATTTTAAGAACAAATTCCTTTGGAAGGGCATTTTAATTGGAATAATTACTTTTCCAGCTTAAATGTCTACTTCAGATTTACTTATTGAAGATACTTTAACAGGCTGCAGACGATTACCCAATTTGGCTTTTAGTTTGGCGATATCAACCAGCAGGTTTTCCCGCTGACCTTTACCGGCATCCTTAATTTTCTTTGTGCCTGGGCAAATAATGTAGTCGTAGTCAAGGTCTGTTTTGGTGGCTATGTCGTAAAACGGCTCTATTACGAATCCTTCATTAAAAATTTCGATAACCTTTGTGCCAGGCCGACAAAATAAAATGCTTACCAAACCTGCGCCAGTGGCTGAAACCACGACCTCTGCGGTAGCAAACAGGTGTAACTTTTCGCGTATAGATAGTTTGCTGGAGATAATATGCTCAAAACCTAATGGCTTCAGTTCTTCCACAAGTTCCTCTTCGTTTATGACATTGCGCATACTTGAATCGCTGCGGCTAATGTAAATACGGGCAGGGGTGGCAACAGCAGATCCGTTTTGAGCCAATGGTATAAACGCAGACTTAATATAATCGCACAGCCATAGCGGCACCAACGTATGGTTTCCGCGAGGGGCAGTTGAAGCAACTACACAATCAGCGGTAATGTGTGGGTGCTCATCACCAGCGAGCAGCTTCTCTTTCGGAATCCCCAACATATCGAGCGTTTCAGTCTGGTAACTATAGCGTAAGCTAGGTACCAAAAACCAATCAATTTTATCGTACAAGCCACTTTGCCTGAGCAGGTGTAGCCGGGGCAAAACATCTATAAACCAGTGGCTGATATTATTGATGCCGGCGCCACCTGTTAAGAGCGAAAAAACAGTTCCTTTTATTTTTTTCGGACCTTTAAAGTAGCGTTGCCCAAAAATTGGATTCTCTGCTGCTGCAATAACTTTTCCATCTTTTAATCCTAATGATACATTACCGATCAGGTTATTGTATTTAGAAATAATGGCAACACTAGTTTCGTTATCGGTGTGAATTCGACCTTGCGGAACTTCAGCTACTTCGTAGTTAGTTTCTACATGTTTAACTGGTTTCCAATAATCAGAACAAGCATTAAATAAATCGTCAGAAATGTTTAGCGTAGTGCTTAGCCCAGGGTAAATAGCATGTAGCATTAACTCACCCGATCCTCCTGTGGTATTAGAGCTACCTGAAGGACTTAAACGATAAACACCAATAGGCTTATACTTCTGGTTAAACGGGATAAGTTGACGGGCAACTCTGGAGACACGTACTGAAATTTTATTATAAAGCTTATTCATATAGTTTCGATGCTCAAAAGTCATGCTACCTTACGCGGCAGAGTTGCTAAAGGCCAAAATAACGTAATCTGGAATATACAATTGTACTATATACGCTGCCAATGTCTTTTTAGCTGTGTAGCGGCCTATATTCTGTATTAGGTTTATAAATTTAAAACATTAGCTACCAGCTATATATAGCTTTAAACTGCAGTTATTCCGGCTGCTTTTGCAGCAGCAACTTATTGGTTTTGATAAAACTCAGAGATGAAATGAAACTGAAGCGCCGGATACGTTTCCTGCACCGAGCGCAGAATCCAGGATGTTTCTGCAAAAAACACCGGGTTCTCATCTTTATCATAGGCAATGTTGCTTCCTTTTAAAGAAATAAATCTTCGGAGAGCTTCTTTGTCATCTGAGGTTATCCAGCAGGCTTTGTAATAATGCAGCGTGTTAAGTTCGCAAGTAGCGCTGTATTCCTGTTTCAGCCTGAATTTTATAACATCGAACTGTAGCTCACCAACCGTGCCAATTATTTTTCGACTACCGGGTTGTTGCACAAAAAGTTGCGCTACGCCTTCATCCGTTAACTGCCTGATCCCCTTATCGAGTTGTTTTGCTTTAAAAGGATCGCGGTTAATTACTTCTTTAAAAATTTCCGGAGAGAAGCTCGGAATACCTTTAAACTGCAGTGTTTCGCCTTCTGTTAATGTATCGCCAATTTTAAAGGAGCCGGTGTCGTAAAGCCCTACTACATCGCCAGGCCAGGCTTCTTCTAACAAGCTCTTTTCGTTGGCCATAAAGCTTGTGGGGCTAGAGAAGCGTACTTTCTTCTGGAGCCGGCTGTGGTAATATTGCTGGTTTCGCTCAAATTTACCGGAGCAGATGCGGCAAAAGGCAATTCTGTCGCGGTGGTTAGGATCCAGGTTCGCATGTATTTTAAAAATAAATCCGCTGAAGCTTTTTTCTTCCGGCTCCACCACGCGTTGTGCTGCATCGCGTGGTTGTGGGTGAGGGGCCACCCGAACAAATGTGTCGAGCAGTTCCCGAACACCGAAGTTATTGATGGCGCTTCCGAAAAATACGGGTGCCAGGTAGCCTTCTTTGTAAAGCGATTCGTCAAACGGCTCATAGTAACTTTCCAGGAACTCCACATCTTCGCGCAGCTGGCCAGCAAATTTGGGTCCCAGGAGTTGTTCAAGCTGCTCACTCTGCAGGTCAGAAATAGACACAACGTCTTCTGATATCTGTGATTTATTTACAGAAAACAGGCGGAGGTCTTTTTCATAAATATTGTAAACGCCTTTAAAGTCACGGCCTATACCGATTGGCCAGCTAAGCGGCCTCACGTGTATGTTTAATTCCTTTTCCAGCTCATCCAGTAACTCGTAAGGTTCGCGGCCTTCGCGGTCGAGCTTGTTGATGTATATTATAACTGGCGTGTTCCGCATGCGGCAAACCTGCATCAGGTTCCGTGTCTGTTCTTCCACACCCTTCACGCAATCTACCACCAATATCACGCTGTCTACTGCCGAAAGTGTGCGGTACGTATCTTCTGCAAAGTCTTTGTGGCCAGGGGTATCGAGTATATTAACCTTATAACCTTTATAATCGAAGCCCATGACGGAGGTCGCCACCGATATACCTCTTTGCTTTTCGATCTCCAGAAAGTCGGAGGTAGCTGTTTTAACTATCTTATTACTTTTTACAGCACCCGCCGTTTGTATAGCGCCTCCAAAAAGGAGCAGTTTCTCGGTAAGTGTCGTTTTGCCCGCATCCGGGTGACTGATAATGGCAAAGGTTCTTCTTTTCTGAATTTCTGAGTTCGATGACATAGAGTAAAACGCTTGATGACACAGGCATTAGCACCTGGGCTATCGG
>NZ_VRTY01000041.1 GCF_008017455.1 Pontibacter qinzhouensis
TAGCGAGGCCCCGTTCTCGGGCATCGCGCTGCTGCATCTTTCCTGCCAGGGGTGCAGGGGCCCCTTTTAGACTCGCTCGCGCTCAGGCTGCCTGCGGCACCGGAAACCTGCAAAGGCGCTCAACCCAAGAACGGGGATTTGTGCTCTGGACTACTGGTACAGGGCCAGCAAAGTAATTTGTTGAGTTGAGAGTATAAAATTTAATTGAGTATCCTTAGTGCGTAACATCAGTTAATAATATTCTGCTGCAACTTCTCTCCATTAATTGGTTGCCTGCCAGAGCTTTTCCTGTTTTTGAAGTTTATTTACAACTGCCTAAATCCAAGGCTGCCAGCAAGCCCGTAGGTCTCGCTGAACTGCAGGCAGCAAGATGTGAAGCTGCAGTGGTATATTCTTTACATCATAAACTCGAAAATTATGGAAAAACCTGTAAAAAAGCCTGAGCAGCAAGAAATAGAAGTTGCAAAAGCACTTGTTACCCCGATGCAACGGCGCGTGTTCTTCAGATATGCAGGAGCCTCTGCAGCAGCAGCCACTTTACTTCTAACCACTACCTCCTGCGACGATGACGATGACAACACCATGATGGACCCGGGCGCAGTTGACCTGGGCTCGGGCGACACGGGCATCCTGAACTACGCTTACGCCCTGGAACAACTCGAAGCAGCCTTTTATACCGAAGTCGTGGCAAAATCGCTGGGGTTGTTTAACGCTACCGAGCAGCAGATTATGCAGGACCTGAAAGGCCACGAAATGATTCACCGCGATTTCCTGAAAGCAGAACTAGGCAGCAAGGCCATTCCAAACCTGGAGGTTAATTTCGAAGCCATTAATTTTACAGATAAAAACAGCGTACTCAATACCGCTAAAACCTTCGAAGACCTGGGTGTAGCCGCTTACAATGGTGCCGGCAAATTACTCGACAATGCCGGTTTCCTGACGATGGCTGGTAAAATTGTTTCGGTAGAGGCGCGCCATGCCGCTATTATCCGCGACCTGATCTCTAACGGCACCTTCTCCGATACTGCCGACACTATGGGCCTGGACCCGGCCATGATGCCCGCTGATGTACTACAGGCAGCCGCTCCGTTTATTAAAACCAAAATATCTGCAAACAATTTACCAAAATAACAGCTCCAGGCCATGAACATATTCAAGATAATAAAAGACATAGAACAACTCGACTCAGAAGTGTATGCCCGCATCGACTCGCGCCGGGATGTTTTTAAGAACATGGGCAGCTTCGGCAAAAAAGCCGCGCTCTCTGCTATACCACTGGCACTGGCTTCTGTTTTTAACAAAGCTTACGGCCAAAGCACCAACGGCATTGTAGATGTACTTAACTTTGCCCTGAAGCTGGAGTACCTCGAGCGGAACTTCTACACGCAGGGCCTGGCTGCCAATGGCCTTATCACGGAACCTGCTGCCCGGGCCGCCATCCAGAAAATTCAAGGGCACGAGGCGGCGCACGTAACACTGCTTATCGCAACCATTCAGCAACTTAACGGCACCCCCATAGCGGAGCCGACCTTTAACTTTGGCAAGAACTTCGCCGACTGGAACACAAACTACCAAACCTTCCTGACGCTGGCACAGGCCTTCGAAGACACTGGTGTCCGGGCTTACAAAGGCCAGGCTGCCAACGTCATGAGCAACGACACCGTGCTGCAGGCTGCCCTGCAGATACACTCAGTTGAGGCACGCCACGCCGCCCACATCAGGCGCATGCGCGGTAACAAAGGCTGGATAGAAGGAAACCACGAAAACAGCACCGTACCGGCAGGCGCACAACCCGTGTATGCCGGCGAAAATAATGTAATGCAAGGCAGCGTAACCGATGTTAAAACGCTTGGAGGTGGCTACACAGCAGCCATTGCCACGGGAGCCTTCGACGAGCCGCTAACCAAAGAGCAGGTGGCCACTATTGTGTCGTTGTTCGAATAGCGACCGAAGCTGCTTCCTGGTTTGCAGCACAGCGAAACCACAACTCTATAAACAAAACAGCCAGATACTTGTTACATACTATAAGGCAACTAAAAGGCACTGCGCCTTTTGCTTTACAAGTGTCTCCTATAATAAAAATGAGTTAATAAATTTCCCCTAAAAAAGAGCTGCCTCAGGTGGCTCTTTTTTTGTCTTACAATTTCTACGCTTTGCCAGAAACCTGCCTACTGTCTCAAAAAAACTTTCGTAACACTCCTAATCTGAACAACCTTCTACCGCCTGATAAGTTATAGTGTATACATTAATAAAAATATCTATAACTTTAGGAGTCCTTGCAAAAGGCACATCTGTTAAAACAAATGTTTCATTGATCAACCGGTCCAAAAAAAAGCTAAGTGAAGAAGCCCTGATAGAACGACTCCGTTCGCAGGACGAAGCGGCCATGGAGGTACTATACGACATGTACAGTGCCACCCTTTTTGGCGTAATTGTACAGATTGTGAAAGTTGAAGAAATAGCAGAAGATGTGTTACAGGAGTCTTTTCTGAAAATCTGGAATTCGTTTGCAAGTTATGATGCAGAAAAAGGACGTCTTTTTACCTGGATGATTAATATTTGCAGAAACCTGGCCATCGATAAAATCCGGTCTAAAGCCTACCGCGTAAGTCATACATCGGAGCAGTTGCCAACCGACTCGCGGCCAGGATTTACGACCGAAGCCATGAATCCGGATCATATTGGCATACGGGAGTTGGTAGAAAAGCTGCAGCCGGAACAGAAACAGATCATAGACCTGATGTATTTTGAAGGTCTTACACAAAGCGAAATAGCAGAAAACTTCCAGATACCGCTTGGCACGGTAAAAACAAGGGCACGAAGTGCTGTTAAATATTTATCAAAATTTTTTAAAGGGCGTGCATAACGAAGAATACATAGCATCTGGTGTGCTGGAGCTTTATGCAGCCGGTGGACTTACGCCAACAGAGCGTGAGGAGGTAGAGGCACGTGCTGCCGCCTCTGCTGAAGTGCGCGCAGCCCTGGATGAAGCCTGCGCCACCATGGAAACCTACGCCAGCCAATATGCAAGAGCTCCAAGAGCAGCACTTAAGCAAAACATTATGGCGCAGGTAAGGGCGCAGAAAGACACTGCCTCGCTACCTTTTTCGCCTGCACCTGAGCAGGTGGAACAACAGGCCATACCTCTTTACCCCGAGCGCGAGAGTTCACCTTATAAGTGGATGTTTGCAGCCAGCATTGCGCTTTTCCTGATTTCCGGGTTACTGAGCATGCACTTCTACAACAAGTGGCAGGATGCAGAGTCGCGGTTGGGGCAGGTAATTGCCTCGGAGCGCCTGTTAGCACAAAACGTAGAAACGGCATCGCTCCGGCTAGAGCAGCAGGAGATTGCACTTTCTGTTTTCCGGAACCCCGACTACAAGCAAATTAAACTAGCTGGCGTTGATGCCCACCCGGATGCAAACATGACGCTCTACTGGAACCCTGAAAACAGCCAGGTATTTATAGACCAGATGCGCCTGCCAGCAGCACCTGCCGGCAAACAATACCAGCTCTGGGCCCTGGACAATGGTACCCCTGTAGATGCAGGTGTTTTCTCGGAGACAAACCGCTCCCTGAACCTGCAGCAGATGAAAGCCATCTCGTCGGCACAAGCCTTTGCCGTTACCCTCGAACCTACAGGCGGCAGCGTAAACCCAACGCTGGAGCAACTCATGGTTATGGGTAAAGTAGAGTCCTGAGGAAGTTGGTTGTTTTTTACTGATTGTTCGATTTAAAGATTTGGAAATAAAAGGATTTGTAGATTTAGGGATGTGAAGATCTGTAGATTTTTCCTTTAGTCTTTTTTTTGCTGTGCGTAGTTTCCGACTACGCACTTTTTATGTCAGGTAGTCTCTGTTTCGTTCTTTAATCTTTATAGTAGAGGTATTGGTCATAAACTATCCAGTATATGATGTGCGTTATCAGAATAAACTGAACACCTTCTGCACATCAACCCAATTTCCTAAATCACCCTTGCTCCTATTTCCTCAAAAAAACCTTCGGAAGGCCCTTTTCATTAGGATAATTATTAACTGATGTTACGCACTATTATACTACAGAAGAAAAAAGTCCCCCTTTGAAGGGGCTAGGGGGATGTTAAGCTTACTAGCAAAAACGTGGGCAATGAACTTGATGCTTCTGCAATTTGAAAATAATTGATCACATGTGTAAGTCATCCCCCAACCCCCTTCAAAGGGGGACAATACTCAGTATGCGTAACATCAGTTATTAAGTTAAAACATGTTTTTCAACTGGAAATAGGCAAATACAGTCCTCCACATCCTAAAACTCATAACTCATAACTTTTAACTTTTAACTCTTAACTAACTAAAGGTGCAGCTACTAACATTACGAAAGCCTTTCCGGAAGCCTCACTTGCCTGGCAGGCGAGCGAAGGTAGCCTTGGTTTTGCTGCTGCTGCTGCTTGGCTGTTCCCTTAGTTTTGCTTTACTGAATTTCCTTTTCCCGCTACAAGTGCAACTTGCTTATTCGCCGGTTATCACCGCTTCAGATGGCAGCGTGATTAACGCTTTTCTGAGCCCCGACGATAAATGGCGTATGCAGCTGGAACAAGAGGAGGTAAACCCGGTTCTGAAAAAGGCAGTACTCCTGAAAGAAGACAGGTATTTTTACTACCACCCTGGCCTAAACCCTGTGGCGCTGGTAAGGGCGTTTCTTAACAACACCATTCGCGGCAAAACCACATCAGGGGCCTCTACCATTACCATGCAGGTGGCAAGGCTCCTGTACCCTAAAGAGCGAACATACTGGCATAAACTTACCGAACTGTATAGGGCGCTGCAGCTGGAATGGCACTACAGCAAAGACGAAATTTTGCTATTGTATTTCAACCTGGTGCCTTTTGGCGGTAACATAGAAGGAGTTAAAGCGGCTTCGGTACTCTACTTTCATCAGTCGCCGAAACAGTTGAGCCTGGCACAGGCAGTAACGCTGGCCGTGATACCGAACAAACCATCCTCGTTGCGTATTGGGGTGCAGAACCAGCGGATTGTGGCCTTCCGGAATAAATGGCTGGAGTATTACCGCCAGGAACAGGCATTTCCGGAGAGAGAAATTGAGGATGCGCTGGCAGAGCCGCTGGAGGCTACCCGGCAGGAGGCACCACGGGTGGCACCGCATTTTGCCTATCGCATGCACCGGCAGTACCGGCACCAGGCCATTATTAACACCACCCTTAACCGGCAGGCGCAGGAAAAGGTGGAGAAGCTGGCCTATAACTACCTGCAGCAGCTGCGGCACAAAAACATACACAATGCTTCGGTACTTGTTTTAAATAACCAGACACATGCTGTAGAAGCCTACCTGGGCTCTGCCGATTTTACCGATGCAGCTCACGGCGGACAAGTAGACGGTGTTCGGGCCATCCGTTCCCCAGGCAGCACCCTGAAGCCTTACCTCTATGCCACCGCCTTCGACGTCGGCCTGATTACGCCTAAAACAGTTATAAACGATGTGCCGATAGACTATGCCGGTTACCGGCCCGAAAACTACTTTGGCAACTATAGCGGCAACATTACCATAGAACAAGCCCTGGCTACCTCGCTTAATGTGCCGGCCGTAAAGGTGCTGGATGAGCTGGAGGTGCACCGCTTTATCCGGAAGCTCTCACAGGCTGGCTTTTCGCAGATCAGGAAGGAGAGCAGCCAGCTGGGCTTGTCGCTGATTTTAGGAGGTTGCGGTGTGAAGCTGGAGGAGCTGACGAACCTGTTTTCAACCTTTGCCAACCAGGGCAGGCACACCCCAATTCGCTGGCTCCAGTCCGATACGAGTGCTGCACAAACACCACTGGTATCGCCGGCGGCTGCCTACATGGTAAACCAGATCCTGACGCAGCTCAAGCGCCCCGACCTGCCGCACAATGCCCACAACAGCGCCCGCCTCCCAAAAATAGCCTGGAAAACGGGTACCTCCTATGGCCGCAAAGATGCCTGGAGCATTGGCTATAACAAAAAATATACGATTGGCGTGTGGGTTGGCAATTTTTCGGGCGAAGGCGTGCCCGAGCTCAATGGCACCGATTCTGCCACTCCCCTGCTCTTCGACCTGTTTAACACCATCGACTACGACAGCCCCGAAACCTGGTTTACGGCACCCAAAGGCCTTAGCTACCGGAGCGTGTGCGTAGAGAGCGGCAAACCAGTTAACAGTTTCTGCACCAGCCACACCACCGATACGTATATTCCGGGCATCTCAGCAGTAGCCAAATGTACCCACCTGAAACGTGTGGCTGTGTCGGCCGACGGTAAGATGGCCTACTGCACCAGCTGCCAGCCCAACGCGGGTTTTGAAGAGAAATGGTACCCGAATTATGCCCCCGAGATTCTTACCTTTTTCGATTCGGAGCACATACCCTACCAGCAGCTGCCACTGCACAACCCGGCCTGCAGCCGCATTTTCCAGGAGTTTGCACCCGTTATTACCTCACCTACCGCCGAAATGGAATACATTTTAGAACGCAACGAGCACCAGCAGCTCATGCTGCACGCTAACACCCACAACGAAGTAAAGCAGGTGTACTGGTACATCAACAACAAATTTCTGAAAGCCGCATCACCCACCGAAAAGATTTTCTTTGAACCTGAAAAAGCTGGCCACTTTAAAATTTCCTGCACCGACGACCAGGGCCGCAACACCGACAGCCACATCACCATTCGCTTTATTGGAGGCTAGAAACAGCACGACCGGTTATCCAAGCTCGCATGCTGCAACGCACCCTTGAGCCCCAACAGCATGGTTTTCCTTTGGAAGGCTGATTTCATTAGAAACATTTAATTTTTGACTGCTGATTGTTCAATGGTTGTTTTAAATTATATCAACACTATTTCATTTCTGGTTCAGTTCTAATCACACTGTCATCCCTTTGGGATCTTGTAGATGAGATCCATCAGCAATGGCGACTTCTAGTGTTTAGTCTAAGTTCGTATAGTAGCTCGTTTAGCTGTGACAGCAGCAGCTAGTTTTTTCTATTTTCATTTGGTGCACCTGGCAAACTTGCTGGCGCTGTAGCAGCCGTAGGGAAAAAGTTCTTGCATCCGTTTAAACAGCTCAAAAACTTATTCGCGTTTATCGGTGGTTATGCCTAAGCCATTGTCCTGAACAGTTAGCAGAAAAATCTCTGTTATCTTGGTTAGCGGCAATATAAATAAGGACCTGCCAGTCTGGGAAGCACAGTATTTAATAGCATTGTTTATCAGGTTGTACATCTAACCTAGATTACCATTTGTATTTCGGGCTTCCAACTGTCAGCATAAAAAAAGGCAACTCTACAGTTGCCTTTTTTTATGCTGATGGAGCTTACTCCCCTACTTTCTCTTGTTCCGGCAGCTCGTTGTAGCCGGTCATTCTTTCCTTTTTATTTACTTCATCCAGGTCGGCTTTGTCGCTGCCCGGGTAGTCTGAGCTTTCTTCGGCTGCCTTCTCAGGGTTTCCTGCTGCGTTCTCCTTACCGGGGCCGGCTGTAACGTTTTCGCCTTCTTTTTCAACCTCTGAGGCTGGTTTGCTTTCTTCTGATTTCATAGGTCTGATCTTTTTCTGTTTCTGATTGGCAGGTTGTGCACCTGCTCTACTACTATAAACGAAATCGGCTTCTAATGTTTATAATATTCGCTACTTTCCGGAAAGTAATCTAAACAGCTCCTGAAATCAGGATTACAAAACTTAATGTAACAGGCCACCAATATTTTCCTTCATCTGAAGTTTAACAAATCTATTATTGAACTTTGAGAGGTTTAGTTGCAGCCTCTAGCTTATACAGTATTCTTGTAACCAGGTAAAAGTGCAGCCACATAAAAAACCCTAAACATACCCTTGGCAGAATTCTGATGAAAAACCTTCTGGAGGCTATTTTCATTTAAATAATTCAGATGTTACGCATTCAGCACGTGAGAAATGTCAACAAGCTACCTATTTTAAAAATCTTACATTGGATCAGCGCTTAATGATACATGTTAAATGGGTTTTAAAATGTATGATGCCTCCCGCCACAGCCTTACTTATTAAAATAATTCCAGTTTTTGGCTTGAGCCGCCTTGTGAGATCCGGTGCCGCCTTAGCGGCATGCGGAGCTTTAGCGGAGCAAGGAGGGAACACAGCGGTGATGGCCAAAAACGAGGCCCCGCGGCCTTGAGCGCTAAGACTTTTACTATGAAACCATATTGCTTGAGGGCACCGGATCAAGCAGCAGCTAAATAAGTTAGAGCCAAAATTAAAATCCCTTTTATAATCTATCTGCGTAACATCAGTAAATAATTCAGATGCAAGCATGACCATAAATTAAATTGATCCGGCAAGTCGTATGGTCGGAAAGTTGGTGTCTTCTACCGCACGAGGTACGCATAATACGCACCCTCCTTACCCTGGCCTGTACCATACACCCATTTTGTAACGATGCCCTAAATTCGATGTTCAAACATCTCCTTAACAAAAAAGGGAACTTTCGCGGCCATATTCATTGTAAATAGGGAGCAAATAATCATAAAAAACATCCATCTGTAAAAATTTGACTTTTAACTGTTTACACTTCTAAGTCGGTTTATAACAGCAGTTAGCCAGTAAATTCTAGTTTGTTTTAAAACATAAGTAGTAATTTTATGATACCGGCATTGCCTGCGTTCATGCAATGTCTTTTTAAATTTTACTTTTTTCAGAAACCTAAATTAAACCTACATCTATGCATCTACTTTCTGCTAAAGCGGGTAAGGTAAACGTGAAACGAAACGTGACCCTTTTTCTGCTCGGAGCTGCTACTATTTGCTCTTTAGAGGCAACGGCCCAGTCTGGTGCCAAAAACAGTAAGAAAACACCCTTCATCGACAAGGCGAACATGGATACCAGCGTGAAGCCAGGAGATGACTTTTACACCTACGCCAGCGGCGCCTGGATTAGGAGCAACCCGGTTCCTGCCAAAGAAACCCGTTGGGGAAGCTTTAACCTGCTGCGCGATTTCAACATTAACGCCGTAAAAACTATCCTGGCTGAGTCTGCTGCCAACACCAGCGCACCCGCAGGATCTGTTGAAAAGCGCGTTGGCGATTTTTATGCCGCCGCCATGGATAGTGCCGCCATCGATAAGTTAGGCTACACCCCAATTAAGCCTGACCTGGAGCGCATTAGCAAAATTACCGATCTGAATGGCGTGCTGCAGGAGGTTGCCTACCTGCGCACCACCGGTGCCAGTGCCCCTATGTTTGGGTTTTATGTTGGCCAGGACCGCAAAAACGTGGAGAACATGGTGCCACAGCTGAGCCAGGGCGGCACTACTTTGCCTGACCGCGATTACTACCTGAAAAATGATGCCCGCTCTCTTAAAAGCCAGGAAGCTTTAAAAAATTACATCACCACCCTGTTTACCCTCACAGGAGTTCCGGAAGCCACAGCACAGCAACATGCGGAAACGGTGTTCAGCATAGAGCAGAAACTGGCAGAGGCGCAGATGGCACGTGTAGAGATGCGCGACCCGTACAAAACCTATAACAAGTTTTCGGTTGCCGACCTGAGCAAGCAAACACCTAACCTGAACTGGAGCCAGCTGCTGCCAAAAATGAAAGTTACCGGCCAGGATACCATTCTGGTGAACTCTCCTGCCTTTTTTCAGGCGCTTAACACACAGCTTACTGCCACTCCGGTTGCCGACTGGAAAACATACCTGCAATGGAACGTGCTCAAATCTGCGGCACCCTACCTGAGCTCCGACTTCGCAGCCGCCAACTTTGCTTACTCGCAGGTACTAACGGGCCAGAAAGTACAGACGCCACGCTGGCAGCGCATGTCGTCGCTCACCGACAACACGATTGGTGAACTGCTGGGGCAACTGTATGTGCAGAAGCACTTTAAACCAGAGGCAAAAGCCCGCATGGATGAGTTGATCGCCAACCTGATTAAAGCTTACGAAATCAGGATAAATAAACTGGATTGGATGAGCCCTGAAACCAAGGAGAAAGCACTTGCCAAGCTGCATGCCTTTACGCCTAAAGTTGGTTACCCGACCAAATGGAAAACCTACGATGGCCTGTCTATTAACCGTGGTACCTTTTTCCAGAACGTGCGCAACGCCGGCCAATGGGGCTACACCGATATGGTAAACCAGCTTGGCAAACCCGTAGACAGAACCAAGTGGGGCATGACTCCTCCTACAGTTAATGCCTATTACAGCCCGGTAATGAACGAGATCGTGTTCCCGGCTGGTATTCTGCAGTTCCCGTTCTTCGACCCGAATGCTGATGACGCTGTAAACTATGGCGGTATCGGAGCCGTTATCGGTCACGAAATTTCGCATGGCTTCGACGACTCTGGCAGCCAGTACGACAAAGACGGCACATTGCGCAACTGGTGGACAGCCGAAGACCGCGCCAAATTCCAGGAGAAAGCCAAAGCCCTGCAGGAGCAGTATGATGCCTACACCGTGTTAGACACCATTCATGTAAACGGAAAACTGACACTAGGCGAGAACATCGGCGACCTGGGTGGCCTTGCTTCTGCTTACGAAGCCTTTAAAATGACCAAGCAAGGCAAATCGAAGAAAAAGATCGATGGCTTTACACCAGATCAGCGTTTCTTCCTGTCGTGGGCGCAGGTTTGGAGAGGCAATGTGCTTCCTGAAACAGCTGCCCAAATGATTCTGACAGATACGCACTCACCAGGTGAATACAGAACCATTGGTGCACCTGTAAACATGGATGCCTGGTACGAAGCCTTTAATGTGAAACCGGGAGACAAGCTCTACAAAAAACCGGAAGACCGTATCAGAATCTGGTAAGCTCTAGGCGCGCTAACAACAGCCGCAGCGATAACTACCAGTACAGTACTAAAAGCCGCTCCTACCTATGGGTTTGAGCGGCTTTTTTATGCATCCGGGGCTGTTTTATTCAATTTCTTTTAGTCAAAACATTGTACTTGCCCGTAAACAAACTCAAAATCAGGCTTCCTGAATGCCCATTGTTTTACACCCGAACTTAAATCCATGTCAAAACCAGCTCGCACCAGCCTGGGCAGAAAAATTCTTAAAATTTCAGGAATACTATTCGGCAGCGTGGTGGTGTTGGTGCTGGTGGTGTCTGTTCTGTTATTAACCTTACTGGAACCTTATGTAGAGCGTTTTGTAAAAAAACAGGTAGTTGAAAACACCGATGGCCTGTATGCCATCGACTTCACGAAACTACAACTAAACCTGCTGGCCGGCTCGCTTACTGTAGAGGAACTGCAGTTCGGCCCCGATACTGCCCGGCACCGGCAGCTGAAGCTGGCAGGAGATGCCCAACAGGTACTTGTACAGGTCCAGACACCCAGCTTAAAGGTAACCGGTATCAGGTTGCTGCATCTGCTCCTCGCAAAGCAACTTAAAATAGGCACTATTCTGCTCCATCATCCGGAGGTAACGCTGCTCTACGACGAAACCATACCCCCAGACACGATCGAAAAAGCCTCTGATAACGAGTTGGCTGACATGCTACAAACAGTGCGTATCGGTAAAATACATATTCCGGGGGCAACTGTGAGGCATGTGAATCTGCCTAACCCTAATGTAGTGCAGCACCAGGTAAACAACATTACCCTGCGGGTAAAAGACCTGCAACTCGACTCGCTTGATCAGCCGGATTTTGCCCGCATGTTTAAAGCCGATGATGTGCAGCTGCAAATAAGAGATTTTGAATACCAGTCGCCGGATAGCGTTTATTTTTTAACCTTTGGCGCTTTAGATTACTCGTCTGCGCAAGGTGAGTTTACGCTGAAGAATACACGCGTTCGCTCCGATAACACCAGAAACCTTAGCCTGCCTGCAGGCAAAGCATACCCTACACTACTCGATCTGCAGCTGCCGCTCCTGGCAATTACCGGTTTCGATGCCGTAGAGGCTTATCGTACCAGACAACTGCAGGTAAAACAGGTGCACCTGGAGCAAGCTACTGCCGCCTTGCTGCAAAACCTGGGTGTACAACCCTCTTCCGATTCGCTGGATCTGGCAGGGTTGTACCAGGAGGTTTCCCCTTTTCTCCGGCAGTTCACCTTAGATGAGTTTAAAATAACAGAGGCCCGGCTGGAAATACGCGAGCAGCAGAACGAGGTGTACACCACCCATCAGCTCGACGCTATAACACTGGCTATACAAAACATTCAGGTAGATTCGGCCACAGTTTTCTCGCCCCGTCAAAACTTTTTTGCTGACGACGTAGCGGTAACTGCCAAAAACTACTGCTTTCAGCATCCGCAGAGCCCTTACATACTTCAGGCGCAAAACCTGCAGCTAACCACCAGCCAAAATGCCATAAAAGCGACCAACCTGCATGTTGCCGCCGACTGGAGAAAAAACGATAAACTTAAAAAAAGTGGCCAGGCGCAACCGGTGCTGTATAACCTGACATCGCCAAAGCTGCTCATTTCCCGCATAGATCTTATAAAAGCCTTTAAAACAAAGAAACTCGCCATTGGCAGCATCCGGCTCGAAAGCCCGGACATACACCTGATAGATGACCTGGAGATAGAAACCGAAGATCCGAAAAAGCTGCTTCAGGAAAATTACCACCAGATGGCCGCCTTTATAACTGAACTGCAATTGGGCGAGCTTAGCCTGCAGAATGCCACGTTTAGTCTTCATACCAAAGATAAGCGCATGAAGCCGTCGCAGCGACTGGAGCATGCCTCTGTGGTAGCTTCAGGCTTTAAAATTGACTCTGCTTATATTTTTAATACTGACCAGGAAATACCGATAAACGACATCGTAGTGGCGGCCACAGATTATACGTTTCAACTGCCTGATAATCCGCACACGTTTAAGCTCGCCAGCCTCCGGTACTCAACCCGCCGTCAGGAGCTCACGGCCCGAATTTTAGAAGTCCGCTCCGACCAGGAACAAAACAACCAACTGCGTACTATCGGCAAAGCGCAGACCCGCCTGTTCGATGTGGAGGCCAGGCAGCTGCATATAACCGGCCTCGACATAGTGCGCGCTTATAACACCGGCAACCTGCAAATAGACCAACTGATACTGAGCCAGCCCGAACTGACCATTTTGCAGAACAACACCATAGCCACACCGCCACCCACAGAAACAGCCCAAGACGACACCAATTTTCTGTTCGGGGTTCTGAATGAAATATCGGTTAACAGCCTACGCCTCGACGATGGCACCTTTACGTACCGCAACCAGCAAAACGAGGTAACCCGCACACAGGTACTCGAACACGCCTCTGCCGCTATAAAAGGCCTCTACCTGACACCTGCTATTGTAGATGCCATAGACGACCGACTGCCTCTAAAGGAGCTGCTGCTGTCGGCCAGCGATTACACCTACCGTTCCCCCGACAGCCTATATACCTTAAAACTGGGCAGCATGCAGTACTCCAGCCAAAGCCAGGAACTGGTGGCCCGCTCTATAAACCTTGTTTCTGATAAAGAGGTACACAAAAGGCTGAAGCAGGAAAACAGGGAATTGGCTAACCGGAATCTATTCGATCTTTCGGCGGAGCACTTTAAAATAACAGGCCTCGACCTTATTCGCGCCTACGAAACAGGCCGGTACACCATGTCCGAAATCAGGCTGAACGAACCGGAAGTGGGCATCTTACAAGACCAGCACATTGCCGCCACCGAAACCGATGCTGCGGAGGCTGAAGCGGCTACCGATCGCCTGAACAAAATGGTAGATGCCTTCAGAGTGCGGAACATCAACATCACCGATGGCACCTTCAGGTTTAACATATTGCAGGACACGCTGCTGCGTAGCCAGACGGTGGAACACGTATCTCTTGCGCTGGAGCAGTTCAGGTTGGTTAACCTGCAGGCCAGCGACCCGCTAGATATGTTTTATGTAGAAGATATTGGCCTGCTTATACGCGACTATGCTGTTTTCTTACCCGATAGTTTGTACCAGTTACAGGTAAAAGAAATCAGAACCTCTTTAAACGACCAGGCTATTTACATCGATAGCCTCCGGCTGATTCCTCTGTTCGATAAGGAGGCGTTTACCGAAAAGCTTGATTACTCCGACGATCGTTTTGACGTAACAGTACCAACTGTAAAAGTGCTCGGCATTAACCTGAACGCACTGTATAATTACCAGGATATTATGGTAAAAAAACTGCTGATACAAGATGTGGAAGCCAACATTTACCGTGACAACCGCCTGACCCAGGACCCGAACCGCAGGCCCTATACTTTGCAAAAAATGCTGCGCCAGGTAGATCAGTACCTGGCCGTAGACACGGTATTGCTGGAGCGCACCAAGCTATCGTATGCCGAAATTGCACCTCAGTCTCTGGAGGAAGGCTATGTGGTGTTTAATGACCTGAAGCTGGAGATACTTAACGTGACAAACGATGACGAACGTATTGCAGCCAATAACGTGACCACTGCCTATGGTTCCACCAATTTTATGGATGCTGGCAAGCTTGAGGTTACGTTTAAATTTCACCTCGATCACCACGAAGACCTTTACACCTACGATGGCACGTTGGAGCAGATGAATTTCAAAGATTTTAATCCGCTGCTGGAAAATATAATGGGAGTGCGGGTAACAGATGGCCAGGTGACAGGTGCTGCTTTCTCTGTTACCTCTACCGAGCATGAGGCAACAGGCAACATCGATTTTCTGTACGAAGACCTGAAAATTCAGCTGCTCAAAAAAGACGATAAAGATAATCCTGGCTTTTTCCTGAATGCTGGTTCCTGGCTTATTAACAATTTAGTTATTAAATCGAACAACCCTGCTGGCAGGCGGGAACCACGCAAAGGCCCCATAGAAGCTCCACGCGATTACCAGAAATCGGTTTTTAACCACATGAGCAAAGCCATGATCGATGGCATAACCTCTAACCTTACGACTCCATTTGTAGAAAAAGTTATCGGTATTTTTATTAGCGACTGAGGCTACTGCTCCTCCAAATTAAAAATTAGAAATTAAAAGTCATGCTGGCGCAAGCGTCTGAGAGACCAGTAGCCGCTATCTGAAAAGAGTTTAGCAGCGAAGCAGCGCAACAGCAGTGCAAAGCTTCCTAAATTCCGGAAAATTTAAATCGAACAGTAGATTAACCATTTAACCAATAAGAATTAAGCCATTTAACAAGTAGCAATTATTCAAATAAAAATACCCTTCCAAAGCATTTTGGCTTCAATTGCGCCAAGGGTAATAGGCATTTTCATAGCCACAACCATGCTTGTTTCCGTATGCTTTGCTAAACACGTTTCGTACATTTAATAAAGAGCTACATGAACACCTTTTACTCTACAAAACCCGAAGACTTACTTTTTGATGCAGCACGTAAAGGAGATGTTGCCTACCTGCAGCAACAGATTGAAGAGGGAACTGACTTGAACATTCAGAATGCGAAGGGTTTTACGCCGCTAATATTAGCCAGCTACGATGGGCATCCGGAGGCAACCAAACTACTGCTCGAGGCAAAAGCAGACCCGAACGTGCAGGATTTAAGTGGAAATACCGCCCTGATGGGAGTTTGCTTTAAAGGCTATCCCGAAATTGCAAAATTACTTATTGAACATGGCGCTGACCTGAACCTGCAAAACGGGAATGGTGGTACCGCCCTCATGTTCGCCACTCTTTTCGGAAGAAACGAGCTTGTGAAACTGGTGCTGTCTTATGGCGCAGATACCGCCATCCGCGATGTTAGAGGTTTAACTGCCCTGGACCTGGCAATGCAGCAAGGCAACACCGAAGCCCTGGAACTCCTGAAATAAGCCAGCTGCTGATCGCTGTAAAAAAATAGCTGCAGAAACAAGTCAGCTCCTGCAACCTGCTCTTTAAAACCTGTAACAGCACTGGCCAGTCAGCTCTTCGCCAGCGCTGTTACAGGTAGGCGTTTTAAGGTACGGCCTGTGGCAAAAAAGCAGAGATCAGCTTGGCGTTGCCGGTAATCGATGTTTTTTGTGTGCTGGTGCTTATTTGGTAAGCAAGCAGTTGCCTTATTTAGTTTATTCAGGTGAGCAGCCAATAACGTGCAAAAGAGGCAATAATTTATTGCTTGGCAGCAAAACAGCAAAAAATAAATTTACAAATGTTTGTTTTATTTTTATAAAAAAAAGAGCATTTCAGGTTGCCATAGCAGTACATTAAAGCTATCTTAAGCCTTTAACTGAATTTGTTATTTGCTAATGAAAATGAACCGGACTTTCTTTTTTCTACTGCTCTGGGCGGGCCTGCATTTGTGGACCGTAAGCACCGGTAATGCAACTGCTTTAAATTACCAGCAAGGCACCGCAAAAACCGATGCAGTAGCAGAAAACATGCTGCTCTACCAGCGCGAATCGGGTGGGTGGCCAAAGGCTGTTAATAACAAAGCAGTGAACTATACTGTTACACTCACTTCAGCACAAAAAAATGCATTAAAGGCTGGTTTTACCTCCAAAGATGCTACCATAGATAATAATGCTACCTCCAAAGAGATCTGGCACTTAGCTAAAGCCTACAAAGAGACTGAAAACAGTCGCTACCTTACCGCTGCTAAAAAAGGGCTAGAGTACCTGCTCCGGGCTCAGTACCCAAACGGAGGCTGGCCTCAGTTTTACCCCGACACCAGCCACTACCGGCAGCAGGTTACCTTTAACGACCATGCCATGGTGAATGTGCTCAAGGTGATGCGCGACGTAAACCGAGGCAACGGCGCTATGGCTGCCTTTTCTGAGTACAAGGAGCAAGCCGGAAAGGCAGAAGAACGTGGTATAGCCTGTATTCTGAAAACGCAGCAAAAACGAAACGGAAAGTTAACAGCCTGGGCTGCGCAATACGATCATAAAACCCTGAAACCTGCCACAGCCCGCTCCTACGAACTTCCAGGTATTGCCTTATCAGAGAGTGTCGAAATTGTGCGGTTCCTGATGGGTGTTGAGAATCCTACTCCAGAAATTATAGCTGCCGTAACAGGAGCTAAGGCCTGGTTCGATGAAGTAAAAATAAAAGACTACACCCGAAAAAGAATGGATGCACCGGCAGAAGCATCCGGCCGCGATGTGGTATTCGTAGCTGAAAAAGGCGCTGAAATATGGGCCCGCTTCTACGACTTCGACACAAACAAACCATTTTTTTCTGGGCGCGACGGTGTTAAGAAAAACAGCCTGGCCGAAATAGAAAATGAGCGGCGGATTGGCTATGCCTGGTACGGCACCTGGCCAGCCGAATCGTTTGCCAAAGAGTACCCGGAGTGGCTACAGAAATGGAGGAAAAAATAATTTCGCTACTCTAAGGTTAAATTATTCAAATGAAAACAGCCTTCAGAAGGTTTTCTATCATTTTTTTGCCAAGGGTCTAAGCAATATGTTTTAGATAAAGGTATTTAAAGCTGCATCAAATCGTTCGTTTAAATTTTCCTAGCGCCTCCTCACGCATGGCTACTAATCCAACCCAAATTTTAAGCCGTTTCGGGACATTATAGCGACCGCTTGTGTTATACACCTATGAGCAATTTTGTCCGCGAAAATTCTATTGTCCGAAAGATCTGGGGAAACGGAGACACAATACTGTTTATTTTTGCCGGTTCTGCTGCTGAATTTGCCTTAAACAAAGCAGTAGACTGGCTTTATTTTACTGGCAGGTTGCCAGCCGATCCGCTTGGCAGGCTTTTCTCTACAGTGGCTTATGCACGCCAAATCGTGTTTTCTGAGGAAGACGCTGCACTGACAACCATCGATCAAATGGCAAAAATACATGCCGGTGTAGAGGCAAAACGAGGGCAGACGATCCCAGACTGGGCTTACCGGGATGTGCTCTTTATGCTAATCGACTACTCTATCAGGGCCTATGAAGTGCTGCAACGAAATCTGAGTTTAGAGGAGAAAACAGAAGTTTTTGAGGTTTTCAACAGAGTTGGCCAACGCATGGGCCTGAAAGAGCTACCAGTTACTTTTGAGCAGTGGCAGGTAATGCGGAAGGTGCACCTGCAACAAGACCTGCAAAAGAGCCATTACACCACCGACTTATACCGTCAGTACCGCAAGCACCTGGGTTTTGTTCGGTACCTGCTCCTGCTGGAAGGTCAGAAAATGGTTGTACCGCAACAGGTAAAAAAGCTGCTTGGTTTTAATTCAGTTCCCCTTCTCGCACCAGTTTTAGTTGTCTACAAACTCAGCCGAAAATTACAGTTAGACTGGTTACTGAAAGCTATTATATTGCCTGGTGCCTACAAAAACCAGATACGCAATCTCGATCGTCAACCAGCTTAATATAAGCTACCTGCACCTAGCAAAGCTTTAATTTTTCAATATCTAGGTTTAATCTTGTTTTAGCCTTTCTATAAATTCCTGCATGCGCTCATAGTGTGAACCCTTCCAATAAACACGCTGGCAGGTAGGGCATTGATAAAACTCATCGAAACAGAGCATTGTTTTGGGTGGAAGCTGTGTCAGCACCGTTGCCTTCGGAACAGGTGCAATGGGGCTATTGCAAATGAGGCAGCGGCTAAAAGCGTTGAATTTTGACGCTAACCGAAAATACGATAGTACCTCTGTTAATTGCTCCTCCAGGTGCTGCGACCGCAGCCAGTACCCCCACTTTATGCTTTTGTATTTAAGCAACCCGACATCGCGGGTGAGCACAATCCGATGTTGCTCGCTGGCCAGTTGTGCAATGGCACCGTCAGTATAGTCGTTTTGGTAGAGCGTGTCGAAGCCCAGTAAACGTAAACTTTTAGATAGCTTCCCCAGGTGAACGTCCAGAATAAATGCTGGAGTAACCGGTAAAGGGGCCTGCACTGCATCATGCTCCAGCCACTGCTTTACTGTCCCAGCCGGATAAACCTCAACACGATCGGCAGGCTGCAGCCGGTAACTGAAATCAACGGGTTCACCATTAACCAAAATACCATTTACCTCCGGATGCGGCACGCCAATAGCCTCAATGGCATCTTTCACGGCAGGTGCTCCTGAAAAGCCATACGGCACTGGCTTGTTTTTAGAACAAGTAGGCAAAAAGTCGTTAAGAGATCCGTGAAAATAAAAACTGGCTGCTTTTTCCATACTCTACCTGAACTTGCTTTTTACAAAAGCGGAAAACTTCTAAACCTGATGTGCTGGAAAATTCTTATTGCCCTAACCCGATATTTGGCACTACCTTGGCAATATGAAATTTTTAATACGGCGCAGTAAAGACCTACTTAGTCTGATCGATATACTGCTGCTCCAGGGCTTCCAGTTGCTGCAGCAAAGCCAGGGTAACAGAACCCGGTTTTCCGGTACCGATAAGGGTATCATTTATTTGCACAATTGGTACAATGCGTTTTGTGGTGCTGGTCTGAAATGCCTCCTTTGCCTGTTGCACGTCCTCAAAAGTTATATTGCCTTCTTCAGTGGCATAGGTTGCTGCTGCCAGGTCGAGCACATTTTTTCGGGTTATTCCCTTTAGCACCTCCCGTGCAGGCGTTGCAATGGTATTGTCCTGCTTCACAATAAAGAAGTTACTGCGCGGAAACTCTGTTACAATTCCGTTTTGATGATACAGCACATCCTGCGCTCCTTTTTCCTTGATCTGACCTATAAGCCTGATGCCCATGTTGTAGTTTATGGTTTTAGCGGCTGGTAGTTCGCGCTGGTACTCATGCGTTATGATTTTAATACCCTTTTCCACGTTCTCTTGTTCAGGATACGCTACTGCCTGCTCTATTAGCACCAGGTTTGGAGTGCCGGGTTCATAACCGCTTTCGGAGTAACCGCCGGTAAGAAGCAGCTTCATGCCGGAAAGTGGAAAGTTGTTGAGCCGGATGAGCTCCAGCGCTTTTTCGCGGAGAGCTCTCCGCTCCAGTGGCACCGGCAACTGCATTAAACCAGCTGACTGATAGAAGCGGTCCAGGTAATCTTCAAAAAAGAGCGGCTGCCCGCGCTGTATCCAGAAGTAATCGAAAATACCGTAGCCGCGTTGTATGGCCAGATCGCTGATGTGCAGGTAGGCCTCAGTTAACGGAACAAATTCATGGTGAATAAAGGCATAGACCTTTTTATCTGCTACCATTCTATTATATACTTTATCTGTTGAAAAGAGCCTGTTACAGCAAAGCTGCAACAGGCTCAGAAAGTGGCGAATGTGCCAGAATAATTTTAGTTTTAATTTCGAAGAAGCACCTTTATGAGTCAGATATGGCAGACTTTACGAACTACCAGCCTGTGCCACCGCCTCTCCGGCCACCGCCCAATATACCACCGAGTAAACCACCCAAGCCGCCGCCACCCATGTTGCCATAGCCACGCCTGCCGTTTAAACCACCAAGCACCGACAAAATAGAACCAAGCCCGCCTGCGCCAACCATGCCTCCGGCTCCTCTGCCGCCACCCATCATTCCGCCTCCCATCATGCCTCCACCAAGCAGGCTGCCTAACAAGCCACCGCCCATCATGCCTCCCCGCCTGCGGCCTCCGCTCATCATGCCAGCAATAACCATGGGTGCCAGTATGCCTAACATGCCTTGCACCATTCCGGGCGAAATGCCAGCGTTCTTAAACATGTCGCCAAAGCCACTTTTGTTTAGAAACGAGGAAGAGGTAGGGTCTTCTCCCCGCGCCTTTGCCTCATCGGCTTTGTTTACAAACTGATCGAGCACGCTGAACTGTTTTTGGTTTATCTCGAGGTAAGCGGCCATTTGCTCGATCCGCTTCTGCTCATCGGCCGAGTACAAGCCATCTGATTTGGCAAAGCTTATAAGATCGGTGATAAACGAAAAGCGTAACTGGCTTTTCTTCAGCACATCCAAACATTGTCTCAGATCTATAATGGTAGGATTCTGTGCAATCTGCACGACTTCCTGCTGTACATTGGGTGGCAACTCGGCTGCTTCGCCCATCATTTGCAAAAACTCCAGTTCCTCTTCGGTGGTTTTGCCATCTGCGGAGGCCATGGTCGCCAAGGCACCGAAATAAGCTGCTTTCTCTTCCTGAGAGTAGTCTTTAAGTAAAGTTGTCTGACCCTGTTCCATGTTGCTTTCGTTATCTGCTGCTAATTAGTTGTAGGTAGATTGATTCCGCGGACATCTGCCAAAGTATAAACTGCGACAAAACTTCCCGAAACCCAATCTATAAATTTTCCATTTTAACGGAATTGAAAAGTATGTTTGATATCACTTTCTTCTAACGTTCCTGGCAACAGCAGGTTAAGCTGCAGCAACAAAAGAATAAGAGGGGTTAACACTAATTCTCTTTTTTGGCTTTGGAAGGGTATTTTCATTCGAATAATTTGCGTGGTGACGCAAAAAGTAACCCATTTCAGTTGTCGGCACACTACCAATAGCATAAGGCTAACTAAGCACGGTATTATTTCTCTGGTATATGCTTGAACCTGCAGCTATTTTTTACACTGATCAAAAATCGTAATGCACCACCTTTCGAGGCAAGGCATCTGCTAAACTTCAGCAGTTTTATTATTTTTTAACTCCAACTAAATACCTTCGTCTTAAATATGTCGGGTAAACCCTTGGCAAAATTCGGATGCAAAACCTTCTGGAGGCTGTTTTTATTTGAATAATTCAGAAGCTAATTTCGAAACAGGTTCCTTTATTTGGCAAAACATCCTGAAATGGAATTAATGGTACATAAAATATTTAATGCCGGTAGCAGATGGCTGTGCCCTTCAGAATTACGAAAGGTGAAGATGGAGACTTTAAGGCCGGTAAACTATTCTTCATGTAGCAATAGTATTCTATATTTTTTAACTTAGGTACTAGTTTTACCGGCTTAAAGGCAATTTTGTTGGCTCGTTATTGGTTGCTACTATATGATACAGGAATTAATTTATACGCTTTTTTTGCTTTTTCCTGCCGCTGCCTCCACCGACATGCCTAAAACAGCTCTGCCCACTCCGCCAGGCACCGTTTACCTGGAGAAAAACCTGTTTGTAGACAGAGCCGAAATAACCAACATGCATTGGAACGGGTACCTGCATGCTCTGAAGCGCGACTCAACCAGGGAAGCCTACCTGCAGGCGCTGCCAGATACCAGCCTCTGGGATAGCGTGGACAACACCGGCAACCTGAAAAAAAACTACCTCCGCTCCATCAGGTTCCGGTATTACCCGGTGGTGGGCATAACTTATGAGCAGGCAGTCGCATTTAGCAGTTGGCGCTCTGTTGTTTCCACCGAAAGCTACAATAAATACAATAACCGCTCCCTTACCCAACGAAATGTAAAAGAGCGCTACAAGGTAATATTTACCTGGCGCCTGCCCAGCGTAGAAGAATGGGAAAAAGCTGCTGCCGGTGGTCTTGATCCTGAAACTTACCCCTATGGACTTAAGGTAAAAAACTTTTTCACCTCTGTAAATCCGAATCATCAGATAATCGATAGCCTCGGATATGCGCGCCCTGAACTTCGAAAGGAGCTAAAATACCATCTCCGGTATAACCCGTATCCTAATTTTAATTGCATCAACAGCTTTGGAAAGGGGTTCCGGTATGGTTTTTTCCAGCCGCACCACACGCCAATCTTTTTCGACAACCACCGGCCGTTGACAGCTAACAGGCCCAACAAGCTTCAAATTTATGATGCGGTTGGCAATGTGGCTGAAATGACCTCTATTAAAGGCATCGCCAAGGGAGGCAGTTGGGCACACCTGATGCAGTATGCCACTATTAAACAAACCCAGAAATATGATCAGCCAAAAGTGTGGCTTGGCTTGAGAGGAATTTGTGAAGTAACAAAAGAGCGTGTAAGCGACGAAACCGCCAAATTGCTGGCCAGCCCCGACAGGCTCAACTAGAAAGGAATAGCAGGCGTGGTAGTTAATTCAATCGCCTCTTAATTTGTCCAGCACCTGGCTAAGCGATTCTACATCAGTAGCTTCGATGTGCTCGAACAGTAATTTCTCCTGCTCCTCCACCAGTGGGTCGAGTTTATCGAGCAGGCGGAGCCCTTTTGGGGTAATACTGATTTCAACTTTCCGGCGGTTATGCACACAAACCTCCCGTGTTACAAGTTCTTTCAGGCGCAGCTTCTCCACCAGCCGGGTCGCGTTCGACATACGGCTCAGCATACGCTCCTGCACCTCGAACAGGTTAATAGGTTTGCCCTGCTGGCCCCTCAAAATCCGGAGAACATTGTATTGCTCCGGCGAAATGCCAAAAGGTTTGATCAAGCTTTCTACCCGCGCTTCGAGCCAATTGCCTGTGAAAAGTATATTCAGATAAGCTTTCTGGAAAGGGCTTCTGAATGTATGCATTCCTATTTCGTCTTCCAGCTTCATATGTGTATGCAGACCCAGGAAATAAAGGTTTGATGATAGTGAAAAGGAGCAGAAATCTGCAGCATATCGTGTAAAAAGCACACCCAGCCTGCCCGCAAAATTTTGTACGGTTTTAACGAACGTTTGTTAATTTGATTTAACAAAGGCTGGCCTCTTCTGCTACAGCTCCTGAAGATGCACTGCCAAAATTTACGGGTATACCTTTTCCCTACTCCTTATAAGAGCAATCTCAAACTATACCATTCTAAATCCTTTGCTTTTCTTTATCGAGCTTACGGAGCGCCAGCATACACAAGGCCACCGTGCCGGATACTTTTATTTCGCCAGCCATAATTTTTGCCTCTACCTCCTCTAACGGTATAGTGAGTACTTCAATGTTTTCTGAAACATCGAGGTTCTGCTCTGCCACTTTTACCACATTGCGCTGTAAAAAATAGTAGATTTTGTTTGTGTCTTTGGTCGGATTGTCAATTACTTCCAGCAAAAGTTCGGCATTTTCGGAGGCATACCCTGTTTCCTCAAGCAGTTCCCGTTTGGCTGCCTCCATGGGAACGTCTTCTCCTTCGTCAATTACGCCGGCAGGTAACTCAATCAGGATTTCACCGGCCGCATGCTTATACTGCCGAACAAATATAACTTTGTTATCGGCTGTAAGCGGAAAAGTTACCACCACATTTGGCCGGACACTTACAAAATAATCGTCGAGTTCAAGCCCGTTCGGCAGCTCTACATGGTCGCGGCGCAGTTTATACCATCTGTGCTCAAAAACCATTTCAGATTTCAGGGTTTTCCAGGCTTCTATTTTAGTGGACATTGTATTATAAATAGTAAGTAAAAAATTAGTATGTTCTTGAGCCAGCTGTTACTCCCATGCCTGGTAACTTGTTATGCCGTTGCGGTGTTGCCGGCGTATTGGGCAGTTAGCAAAATAAGTAAAGTTTCAAGAAGATAGAAACCGAGGGGCCCTTCCCCCACTCACTGAACGCTCAAACAGTCTATTTCCAAACTGTGCACCTGGCAAATGTGCTAGCTCTGTTGCTGCTTGCCGTAATTAATAACTGATGTTACGCACCTTCTGGTATTTGGAATCTTTAATTTGGTTCTACTACATTTGGTAACAGCTTCATCCGGTGCCCTCAATCTATTTTGTTCTATAGGAAAAGTCTTAGCGCTCGCGGCTGGGGAAGGGGCCCTATGACAACGGGGCCTCGTTCTTGGGCATCGCGCTGCTGCATCTTTCCTGCCTTCGCTCGCGCTCAGGCTGCCTCCGGCATCGGAAACCTGCAAAGGCGCTCAACCCAAGAACTGGGATTTGTGCTCTGAACTACTGGTACAGGGCCAGCAAAGTAATTAGATTAGTTAAGCTGGAAGTATAAAACTTATCAGAATATCCTTAGTGCGTACCATCAGTTAATAACAAGAGGCAGCCGCTACACAAATGAATTATTCTAATGAAAACAGCCTTCCGAAAGGAAATCATCAGAATCTCGCCAAGGGTCTTCCCAGCCTGTTTCACCTGCACACCAGAAAAACTTCTTCAACATTGTACATCAGTGAAAGAAAACAGTCACTACCCTTGACTCCGAAATAGAGGAAAACGTTTTGGAAGGCTGTTTTCATTAGAATAATTTAAGTGCTACTACAGCACAACAGCACTTGCGGCACTAAGTAAAGCTGTCAGAACAAATCAGCAACTCCTAAAAAAAACGGATAAAAATGCTTCTATAAGGGCCATTACAGCATATTTGTCATCATTTCTGATTTTGAATTTATAATTTGGCGAAGCCCCTAAGCTATCTCTGGCAGTTTAAACCGGAGTAGCTGGCGGTAAATGTTGCTGTAGTCCTGGGCCATGTGCTCGGAAGCGTAGCCGTAGGAGCGCTTCATGGAGCGGCACGACATGATGTTTCTGGTAAACTCATCCTCAATCAGGTGGTTAATCGTATCGCGCAGATCGTCGGCACTTTGCGGGTTAACGTATTTTGCGGCGTTTCCCCATATTTCGACCAGGCTATCGGTTTTGCCAATAACCAAGGCACAACCCGACATGGCAGCCTCCAGAATAGTTAAACCAAAAGGCTCGTATTTAGCTGGCAAAGCATAAACAGAAGCTCTGGCGAGCCACTGCGTCACTTCTTTTGGCGACAACTGCCCCAGAAAATGAACATTCTCCAGCTCAATGGTTTCTCCGGTAATCGGGTGTTTGTCATCACCGGCAATGTACACCGGCCATTGCAGATCGGAGGCGATATGAGCTAGCATACCTATGTTTTTGGCTTCGTCCCATACGCGGCCCATGCTGAACACAAAAGGCTCTTTACTGGCATACTGGAAGAGTTGCTGACCGCGGCCGTTGTAGATGACGGTGCGCTGCTTAAATGGCCCGTACAGCTCTTCGGCCTGGTGCAGCATAGATTGCGTGGGCGCTACCACCATATCGGCTGCGTGCAGGCCGGCTTTAACGGTTTCGAGGTATGTTTCCCATTCCTTTGGGGCCTCTTCCCCCTTAACGGCTCTCCACCACGAGAGCACACACGAATGCACTACCACTACCACCGGCTTCCCCCAGCTCAGGTTTCCGTGGGCCATGTTGTTCAGGTGAATAAGGTCTGGCTTAATTTCCTCGTTCAGTTGTAGCAGCCACTCCCCTGCTTTGGCCAGGTCTTCCCAGGGGTTGTCCATCCACTCGAGCTTGAAGTTGCTTTCGTGCACGGTCAGGTTTCTGATTTCGCTTACTTCCTGGTGCTGCTCCTCGTTTAAGGGAGCGCCCATAGTAGCCAAATCTACATGAACGCCAAAAGAACTAAGGGCTTTACTTAATTCTATGGCATAGGTCCAGACACCGCCCATGGTATCTGCCGTCATTAAAATTTTGGATGGGTGTTGTACTTCCATATGCTGTTATCTTCTGTAAATTTTGTCTAATACTTTTGCTACCTTCATAAACTGTTCCGCCTCCTCGTCAAAACCATCGCCTTTTGCCAGCGGGTAGCTTTACGAAACTTTCGCGTATCGGATACATAATAATGCTGGTCTCCTGGCCGCCAGTCGCCGAAAAAGAGCGGCACCTCTTCGCCTTTGTATTCGCCTATGAGTTGCAGCAGTTCCAGCAGGCTTACCGTATTGTGTACGCCCCCACCGATATTGAAAGCCTGGACTATAATTTCGGGCATATGCTGCTGCGCCAGCAGGAACGCATCCACCAGGTCTTCTACAAACAGGATATCGCGCACCTGCTTTACTTCGCCATAAATATTAATCGGCTTATCTTCCATGGCTCTAATGGCAAAGTGTGCTAGCCAGCCCTGGTCCTCGTTTCCGTACTGATGCGGACTGTAAATGCAGCTCATCCGGAAGACCACAGCTGGCAGGTTATAGGTGCGGGCGTAGTCTATGACGAACTGGTGGGCGGCACCTTTGGAGCAATCGTAGGGGCTGTGGAAGTCGAGATGCCTTTTCTCGCTGATGCCGTGCGCCAGTATGTTCTCACCTAATGGATTGTAACGAGTTTCGTTCTGTACAAACTTCAGATCTTCGAGGCTGCCGTACACTTTATTTGTAGACGTAAACACCAAAGGCGGTGTTATCTTGCGCTCTGATGGCCTCTAACAAGTTTATAATGCCTTTCGCATTGATATAAAAATCGTTAATGGGCAGGTCTACAGAAGTGGTAACAGCTACCTGGGCTGCAAAATGGTAAATGGCTTCGGCATGCTGCACTACTTTTCTTACAGTTTGCAGGTCGCGTATATCGCCTACGTATACATCCAGTTTATCGCCGTAGGTGTTGTGCAGCCACTACAGGTTAAGCTCTACGCCCTCGCGCGACAGGTTATCGAATACCAGCACCCGCTTCTCTTGGCCCAGTAGGCCCTTGGCCAGTTTGGTGCCGTCTGTCCGTTTTAGGCCAAAGTAATACTCACGCTCATCTACATGAAAACCTCCTACTGTTACTCAGGTTCAGGTCACGCATGCTGCACCAGTACACACAGTCCACATCGGTTTACAGTTCTTTCTTAAACTCCTGCAGTTGCTTGTACTCGTCGTGCTGCCAGGTAGAGAAGCCTGCTTCTGTAATCCAGAGTTTTGCAGTAGAGTTATAGCGGTTCATAACTTCCCGCACGGCTGCAATGTTATCGTTCCAGCCATCCCATAACTGGTCGAACAGATCAGGGAAACCAGGTATTCCTACCGCGTCGATGTGCTACATTAGGCCTAGTTCAAACATTGTATCGAGCCAGTTTGGATCTATTAGGACTCATGCCTCTTAGTGACCTATAACATTGCAGCCTTAACTTAGGTAAGACTGCAACTGCAGCCAGGTTTTCTTTTTTGATTAAACACCAGTTGCTAAATTCGGGTCTCTATAAAAACCAACCTCATGGACTTTACGACTGCTATAACACTTCAAAATGAACATGCCTTGCTTCGCCCTCTGCAGCTTTCGGATATGACCGAATTAGCAAAGGTGGCTCTGGATGCCAGCATCTGGCGCTACACCGTAACCCGCATAAGCACACCTAACGAGGTAGAACAATGGCTGCAGGAGGCCCTACTGGCAAGGGAGAAACAGCAGCGCTACATGTTTGCCATTGTGGATAAGGTTAGCGGCCAATTGGCAGGCAGCACAGCTTTCGGTAATATTTCGGACCGCGACAAGCGCCTTGAAATTGGCTGGACCTGGCTAGGCTCCGACTTTTGGGGTACCGGCCTGAACAGGCACTGTAAGTTTCTGCTGCTCTCTTACGCTTTCGAGGAACTACAGTATGAGCGGGTGGAACTGAAAACAGATGTACGTAACACCCGATCGCGGAAGGCTATGCTCAAACTGGGAACCACAGAAGAAGGTGTTCTCCGGAGCCATACCCTGATGCACGATGGACACAGGCGCGACACCGTTTATTATAGCATGCTACGCCAGGAGTGGCCAATCCGAAAAGCCACTGTTTTTGCTGATTTGCTCCCTTAATTGGTTTACTATAGCTAAGGTTGCCGTATTTACCGTTATAAAAACCTGCGACACAAGCACTTGCTGCTGAAATCTGCTGGTGTAGAGAAGCGTTTTATAATTCCGAAAAGATTAAGTACAAGCTCAGAAGGACTCAATTAAAAACAAGAATTATTCTAATGAAATCAGCCTTCCAAAGGTTTTTCTAAAGAATAGTGCCAAGGGTACTTATAGCTATAGGGCGCTACCCTTAGGTTTTATATAGCATCAAATCTTTTTGAAGAGCCATTTCATTTAAATAATTGAGCGGCTGCTATACCAACAGAGGCAGGTACAAGCCAAGCGTGCCTGCAGCTACTCTCCTACCCAGAATGGGTACCTATTGGCTTCCTGGTTATAAAGCTTGCCTTTTTTAATCATTCCTTACACACAAAAACCACCAAACCCTAAGTTTGTAAGGCTGGATTGTACCAGGTAGTAACCCGGTTGAGGTTCTAAGTAAAATTGAATTAAAACTTTATATCACCCGCAGGTCGTATAGACTGCGACACACCTTATCGGAATTTGTTACACCTTTATCGTGAATCGTGCTACGTGTGCCTTGTTTTACAAGGCAATGCAATTTCTGACTCCCATAAGTGAAGTCGCAGTCTATATAGCTCAAGAAAAAACATCAGTTTGAAAACCAGCCCATCTACACAGCAGATCGTATTAATCAGGCATGCCAGGCCGATGGTGGAAAAGCGGGGCTTATACAATTTCAGGGCGGCCAGCCAATTTATTTCTGATTATGACGCGGCCCATGTAGAAGAATTTGTATTTGAGCACCATGCCCTGCCAGCCGGTGCCTACAAAAAAATTTTCTGCAGCACCCTTATACGCTCCCAGCTCACGGCCAAAGCTATTTTCGGCGACGAAGCCGCACTTGTTGTGATGCCCGAGTTCAGGGAGTTCGAGAGAAAAGTATTTGCTTTGCCCTGGCTCCGGTTACCGGTAACTTTCTGGCTTGCTGTGGCCCGTGTGCTGTGGTTTATGGGCTTCAACAGCCGTGGCATCGAAACATTTAAACAGGCCCGGAAAAGAGCGAAACAGTGTGCGACTGTTTTAGCCCAGGAGGCTGAAGAAAACAAGGCAGCCATAGTAGTGGCGCATGGGCTCTTAAACAACTTTATTATGCGCGAATTGCGCCGCATGGGCTGGAGGCTACAGGAAAAAGGAGGAAGCGGCTTTCTGGCTGTTAATATTATGGAGCGGTAATGTACCAGAAGGGCTAATGCAGGATAGCGACCCTTGAGTAAAAAATCTGATTTTGCCTTTGGGAGGCCTTTTTTATTTGAATAATTGACTTTGGCCAGGTGCTCTCTCCAGTGCTTTAATTTAGTTGAACCGGAGGGAGACTAACAAAACCTTGTACCAGTGGAAAGTCTCATAAGAACAGACACAGGAATAGGCACTGCTTCAGCGAACAGTGAGTTGTACCTGTCAAACAAAGCAATTTCACTGACCCAGTGCAGAAGTGGCAGGGCCAGCTGAGAATGCAACTGGTAATACGATTCTGAACAGAAGAAATTGATTTCAGTCCGTGCCTGATTTATAACTGCTCACCTACTGTCAGCATTTTTTTAATACCTGGTACAGATTTATGAGCGGCCTGGTCTACACCTTCAGAACATATTTCTAAGAGAATATTATTTTCACATTCTAAAGAATTAATTTTTAGCTATATGATTCTGTTTATTCTGTGTTATAACTAATTACTTACAATACCACCAGATTAGTAAGAGTATCTTATATGTTTTTTTGTATTTAGATCTGCCAGAAAACTAACAAACGCTTGCAAAACAGCAACATACAAATCAAATTATTTTCAGTTACAATATAATAGTAGGCTCTGAAAACTTAATAATAATTTATTATACTTGTAAATTACCCATCGGTTAACACCGGATTTTTATTAATTTCCTATTCATTATAACCTATCTAATCATTTAAAGATGAAGCAAAAACTACTACTAAGTTTAGTTGGGGTTTTCTTTTTCTTAGGCAGTCTTGCGGCTCAGGCGCAGTCTGTTTCAGGAAAAGTAACATCAGCTACTGACGGAAGCCCAATACCAGGCGTTACTGTTCTGGTACAAGGCACTACAATCGGTGTTTCTACTGATATTGATGGTGACTACACTATTAATGCCGGTACAAACGCAACACTAGTTTTCAGGTCGTTAGGTATGGCAGCACAGGAAGTTCCTGTAAATGGCCGCTCTACAATTAATGTACAGTTAAGAACCGATGCGAACCAGTTATCAGAAGTGGTGGTAACTGGTTATGGTACCCAGGAACGTAGAGATGTAACGGGCTCTATTGCCAGCGTTGGCGGTAAAGAACTAGAGAACATTCCGGTAGTGAGCCTTGAGTCTGCTATTCAGGGTCGTGTAGCCGGTGTACACATAGAATCTGGTAGCGGTAAAGTTGGCCAGGGCATCAGAGTACGAGTAAGAGGCTCGGCTTCTGTAACGGCTAACAACCAGCCACTCTATGTGGTAGACGGTATTCCAATTACGACCGATAACCAGGGTATCAGCACAAACGAACCAACTAACCCACTTGCCGACATTGACCCGAACGACATCGAATCGATCGACATTCTGAAAGATGCCTCTTCGGCTGCCATTTATGGTTCCAGGGGATCTAACGGCGTTGTTCTGATTACAACCAAGAGCGGTCGTACCGGCAGAACAAGGTTTAACCTGAGCTACGCTACTGGTGTAAGCCAGGCTACTAACAAAGTGAAGTTCCTGAATGGCCAGCAGTATGTAGATCTACTCCGCGAGTCTTTTGAAAGATCAGGCTCTATAGCTGCATGGATTGAAGACGGTGATTACGCTGATGTGGAAGATGCACTGGATGACTGGCTTCCTGAATGGAGGAATCCGGCCGATTCTGACTGGCAGGATCAAGTATTCAGAAAAGGTGGGTACCAGGAGGCAAACTTCTCTGCCAGCGGCGGTACCGACAAAACGACCTTTTATGTAGGTGGCTCTTTCAGCGACCAGGATGGTATCTTGATCGGGAACAACTTTAACAGATACAGCGCCCGTGTTAACCTCGACCACAAGGCAAACAGCCTGTTAAGTGTGGGTGCCAACTTCAGCCTTGCCCGCTCCGAGAACAGACGTGTGGCCAATGACAACGCTTTTGCCAGCCCGCTTCAAATTGTAGCCCTAACTCCTGTTCAGCCGGTTTTAGACCCCGAAACAGGTGAGCTTAACACCAATACCATTTACTACAATGGCCTTATTGAAGCCCGCGATGCCTTCGACAATGCTACAGTATACCGTAACCTGAGCAAAGTATATGGCCAGCTGAACTTTACGCCTACTTTTACTTTCAGAAGTGAATTTGGCCTTGACCTGCTGAACCAATTTGAGGAAGCCTACCAGGGAAACCAGACACAAACAGGCTCTTCGAGAGGTGGTTTTGGTACTTACCGCAGCGTAAACGTAGTAAACTATACTACTAACAATTACTTTAACTACAGCAAGACCTTCAACGAAATCCATAACCTGGATGCTACGTTGGGTATGAGCTACCAGAATGCCACTACCAACACCAGCTCGGTTCAAGGCGAAGGTTTCCCGAACGACGACTTTAAGAAAATTGCCAGTGCCTCCGAAATATCTTTCGGTTCCTCTACAGGAACAGGTTACTCGTTGGTATCTTATTTCGCCAGAGCCAACTACAAGCTGTACAACAGATACCTGGTATCGCTAAGTGCACGTGTTGACGGTTCTTCCAGGTTCGGTACCGACAATAAATATGGCGTGTTCCCGGCATTGGGTTTAGGCTGGATTCTTTCGGATGAAGCCTTCCTGGAGAACGTTAACTTCCTGAACTTCTTAAAAGTTAAATCAAGCATTGGCTTAACTGGTAACCAGGAAATCGGCAACTTCGATTCGCAAGGCTTATATAGCGGTTTATCGTATGCGGGCGTATCGGGCATTTACCCTATTTCGGTGGCTAACCCTAATCTGAAATGGGAAACAACCCGCCAGTTTGATGCCGGTATCAGCTTCGGTTTATTTAACAACCGTATTTCTGGTACGGTAGATTATTACACCAAACACACCACCGACCTTTTACTGAACGTGCAGGTGCCAGCCACAACCGGCTTTACCACTATTACCCAAAATGTTGGTAAATTAGAGAACAGAGGCTGGGAGTTTAGCTTAACAACCCAAAACCTGACTGGTGCTCTTACCTGGTCATCTTCTATTAACTACTCCAGAAACCGCAACGAAATTACTGACCTGCAGGGCCAGGTAATTACATCTGGTGCTATTAACCGTGCCGTAGAAGGCCAGCCTATTGGTGTGTTCTTTACCAGAAAGTATGCTGGTGTTGATCCTGCTACCGGCGATGCCCTTTATTACCTGAATGCCGATAGCGACGAAACTACAACTAATTTTGGAGCAGCGCAGCAGCAGGTAGTAGGTAACCCGAACCCTAAATTTACTGGTGGTTTCGTTAACGAATTCTCTTACAAAGGTTTCGACCTGAGCGTGCTGTTGCAGTTTGTTTACGGCAACGACATCTACAACAATGCAGGGCGTTTCCAGTCTGCCAACATGGACTACCTGGATAACCAGACTGCTGACCAGTTAAACAGATGGAGACAACCAGGCGACATTACCAGTGTTCCGGAAGCCAGATTCTACGACGGTAACGGCACCGGCACTTCCTCCAGATGGTTGTACGATGGTTCTTACCTGAGAGGCAAAAACCTGACGTTAGGGTATACTATTCCTCAGAACGTAGTTTCTAAAGCTTATTTAACCAGTGTACGTGTTTACGTTACAGCCCAGAACTTCTTCACCATTACCAATTACCCAGGCTGGGACCCCGAGGTTAACACACAAGGTACAAGCGTTACTTCACAAAGAGCTAACGTAGGTGCAGGTACAGACTTTTACACCATTCCGCAAGCCAAGACGTTTGCTGTTGGTGTAAACTTTGGTTTCTAATTTCTTTAAAGAAGAGCAATATGAAAGATATATTTAATATAAGTAAAAAAGTAAGTGTCCTGGCGTTGGGCAGCTTAATTGCCTTTTCCGCCTGCGACAAACAACTTGAAATTCTGCCACAGCAATCCATCGGGGCCGATGTAGCCTTATCGACTCCACAAGGTGTACAAACAGCCCTGATCGGAGCGTATGAGCGGATGCAGGGTGGCCAGTTGTACGGCACTAACATTAACCTGGCAAGCGAGTTACTGGCAGCTTCCGGCGACTTAACCTGGACAGGTACATTCTTAGGCTACCGTCAGCTTTTCGGTAAGAACGCTGACGACACCAACACAGAGGCAGAAAGAACCTGGGTGAGAGCATACCAAGCCATCAACATGGTGAACAACATCATCGAAAACGTAGATGTTGTGCAAGTTGAGGCCGACAGAAACAGAATCTTAGGTGAAGCACTATTCATCAGAGGAATTCTATACTTTGAGCTGGTTCGTTTTTACGGTCTTCCGTGGCAGGCTGGCAACCCAGCCAACAACCCGGCTGTACCGTTGGTGTTAACGCCTACAACAAGCATTACAGAAGCCAGCCTGGTGAGCAGAGCATCTGTGGCAGCTGTTTATGAGCAGGTGTTCGAAGACCTTAACCAGGCTAAAAGCTTGTTGCCTGAGGCTAACGGTACCAGGGCCACTACTTATACGGCCAGCGCGTTTTTAGCAAGAGTTTATCTGCAGCAGGGTGGTACTGCCAACTGGGCAAGTGCAGCCACTGAAGCTGATCGTGTTATAGCATCGGAGCGTTTTACGTTGACTCCTACCTACATAGATGCCTTTAACAACAGCGCAAACGTGCCGGAGTACATTTTTGCGATTCAGCAGAACAACCAAAGCAACGCCGGTACTGCTAACGATGGTTTAACAACTTTTTATGCGAACGACAATGGCGTAGGCCGTGGTGATGTAACCATTAATGCTGCCTTCCTGAACAATTATGAAGCAGCTGACGAGCGTCGTGATGCTTTTTATGCAGATGGTCGTGGTATTCTGAGAAACGGCAAATTCAGAGATCATTATGCTAACATTGCAGTTGTAAGACTTCCGGAGATGCACCTGATCAGGGCCGAAGTTAACTTCCGGAATGGTACCACTGTTGGCACTACTCCTCTTGCCGATATTAATGCTGTTCGAAGCAGAGCTAAGGCGAGCCAGCTGAACAATGTAACGCTGGAGCAGATTCTACAGGAAAGAAAAAGAGAACTTGCTTTTGAAGGCTTTGCCCTGCACGATGCCAAGCGTCTGCAGCAGTCTGTAGGCCAACTCCCTTACGACTCTCCGAACCTGGTGCTTCCTATTCCGCTTAGAGAGAAAAATGCTAACCCAAACCTGTAATACAGGTTTAGATACCGAACAAAAAAGAGGCTGCCCTATTAGGGCAGCCTCTTTTTTGTTGATAGCAGGCAATAAATAGTCTGTAATTAATTGTTATAAGTTTCTTTACTCCTCATTCCTTCCCTATTATTAGCCAATTATTCAAATGAAAATGCCTTTCCGTCGGCTTTTTCTGAATACAAGAATTGTTGGGAGTTAAGAGTGAAAAGTTGAGAAGAAGTAAGGACTGTTTTATACCTCCCAATTCTCAAATCAACAATTTAACAATTCAACAACAAACAACCAATTATTCTAATGAAAATGGCCTTCCAAAGGCTTTAAGGTCATTGGAAGGCCAAGGGTGTTAGTTGTAGCCTGTTGTCTGTTCGATGTTGTGGTTGGCATCTATTTCGCCTTGCGGAATTGGCCAGGCCCACTCGCGGGCGGCTGGAGCAAGGGAAGTGTTGGCAGAGAGTACTTCCTTATCGGTTCGGGTAATGGTGCGGCTTGTGCGCTTTAAATCGAACCAGCGGTGGCCTTCAGCGAAGAGTTCTTTGCGGCGTTCCAGAGCAATGGCATTTAACAATGCTTGTTCTCCAACTATAACAACTGGCTCATAATTTCTGATGCGGGCAGCTCGTAAAGCATTCAAATCAGCGAGTGCGGTTACCAGTTTAGTACCTCCTTGTGTAGCTCTGGCTTCAGCACGAATCAGGTACATTTCGCCTGTTCTGAGCACCTTCCAGTCCAGGAGGTTATCGACTACGTTTGCGCGGCCAATAAACTTGGTTACAATTCTACGGGCTATGGGTCCGCCAGAGGCTGGTGTACTATTACCTGCGTAAATGGGCGTATTATTACCTGTGGCTCTGCTCCCGAAGTAGGCAGCAAACCTAACATCGTTTGCCTGGTTAAACAGCCCCTCCAAGTGCGTTGCCGGCCTGAACAGGTTTCGGTTAACACTACCAATATGGATACCAAGACCCACATTCCCCTCTCCCGGGCTATACGTCACTTTCCAGATTACTTCTGAATTGGCCGGGTAGGTATCTTTCCAGATGCCCGGAAACGCAGCCTGATCTGCTAAAGGTAAGGCCGTAATAACGGAAGTAGCATAACGTTCGGCAGCTTCGTACTCTTTCGTATACAGGTTTACACGCGCCAGCAAAGCTTGCGTGGCCACCTGGTCGAGGTAAGCCCTGTTTGTTGGCGTGTTAAGAACCTTGTCTACATCGCTGAGAAGCGCTTCTGCGGCTTCTAAATCTTTTAAAATGTTGTCGTAGGTTTCTTTTACAGTCAGGCGCGCTGGCAGGTCTTCAACTGCTACCGTTGTTTTATAGGGCACGCCTTTAGCCGCTGAATTACGGTCTAAGCTTTCGCCCCAGAACCGGAGCAGGTCGAAGTGCGCCATGGCCCTGATTGCAAGCGCCTGGCCTTGTATCCGGTTAACCCGCTTCGCATCTGTGGCAGCAAACTGGTCGATGTTCCGTAAGGTCAGGTTGGCCTGCCCGATAACGGAATAAGCTGCTACCCAGGCCATTTCGATATCGGCTTCATCGGTGGCATAGGTCCAGTTGGCCTGGGTGCCCCAGTTACCAAAGTCCTCCGTAGTCTGCACCAGGTCATCGGCCATCATATCGGGCAGCGAGGCCCACGAACCGGTGGTGTGGCTGCCATTGCCATAATAGGCTGGCGCCCTGAATAGCGCGTATGCTCCCGTTAATGCGAACTCATGCTCATCTAAAGAAGAAAAGCCTTGTGGCGAGCCGGCCCTTTGTAAATCCGGCTCAATCTCAATTATATCTTTACAGGCTGAAAAGGCAAGTACACAACCTAAACTCAAACCCACTGCTACTGTATGTAATTTCATCTTAATTCTAATTTACAGACCAACCGATAAGCCAAACATAATGGTGCGAAGAGCAGGATACTGCGCTCCTGCCAGCTGCCCCGGCACCCGCGATCTTGCCCCGGTTAATTCAGGAGTCGAAATTTCAGGGTCGAAACCAAGGAATTTAGTCCAGGTGGCCAGGTTCTGGCCTTGCGCAAAAACAGTAACAGTTCTAATACGGGCAGCTTGCAGCAGGTTCTGAGGCAGCGTGTACGATACCATCAGGTTTCGCCATCTCAGGAAATCACCGTTTTCAATAAAGCGGGTGGTACTGGAGCGCAGGGCCTGGCTAGAGCGTGGTATGCTGGTTATCTGGCCCGGTTCACGCCACTCGTTTAGCAGCACTGCCGCCAGGTTATCTCCTACAAAAGCAGGATTCTCTACGTTGGTCCGGTCTTCGTTGTATATTTTGTTTCCCTGCACAAAACTAAAATGTGTGTTCACTTCAAAGCCTTTGTACTTCAGGGCAGTACCAAAGCCTCCGAAGAACGGAACCTCGGCAGAGCCAACCAGAACGCGGTCTGCCGGGCTATACGTTTCGGTAATTTCGTCGTTCAGGTTCAGGTACTGCGCATTGCCATTGTCGGGGTTAACGCCTGCGTAGCGCACTACGTAAAACGAGTTTAAGGCCTCCCCCTCTCTATTTATGTAGACACCGTTCACAATGTCGTTATCGCCACTGCCTACCAGTTTCTTTATTTTGTTCTGATTATAAGTAAAGTTCAGGTTAGCAGTCCACGTAAAGTCATTCGACCGAATCAGTTCCCCTTCAAGCGCATACTCCAGGCCGCTGTTCTCTAAAGAGCCGATGTTCGAAACAAGCGAGCTGTAGCCGGTTGTTCTCGAAAGCTGCCGGTTCAGGAAGAGGTCGGTGGTGCGGGCATAATAATACTCTACGGTAGCGCGTAAGCGACCCTGCAGGGTGGCTAGTTCAAAACCTGTGTTAAAGGTGCTTCTTCGCTCCCACTTCAGGTCCGGATTTGCAAGTTGCGCCTGCTGAAGTCCGTTTACACCATTATAAACGGCCTGGTTGTAGAGTTCTCTTGACTGAAAATCGCCAATACCGGCCTGGTTACCAGCAGAGCCATAGCTTATCTTAAACTTCAGCTCATTAATCACGTTGGTCATCGACTCCATAAAGGCTTCTTCCGACACAATCCAGCTCAATCCTACCGATCCATAGTTGGCCCACTGGTTATTCAGTCCGAAGCGCGACGATCCGTCTCTGCGGCCTGTCAGGCTCAGGTAATACTTGTTTCTGAAGCCGTAATGCAGCATGCTGAAATAAGAAAGAAGGGCGTGTTTAGTGCCTTCGCCATTTACAGCAGGTATAAAGCCATTGGTAGCTGTACCTGGCGTAATACCTGCCTCATTTTCGAAAGGCCCTCCCAGGCCATAGCCCGTAAAGCCGAACCCCCGGCCACTTCCTTTTACTATCTCGTTGAACAAAGCAACGTTAAGGGTATGGTCGGCACCGAAATGGTGGGTGTAGGAGGCGGAGGTGGTACCTGTTACCCTGAAGAAGCGGTTATAGCCCCTGGTAAGTTGCCCTTTGCCGCCGGGCACGCTTCTGCCAGGCCCTGTCATAGGGTCCAGAAAAACAGCCGACTCGTTGGAGGTATAGTCACCACCCCAGTTGGTTCTGAGTGTAAGTCCTGGCAAAGCTGGCACATCGTAAGCTACATACACATTTCCGAGGCCTTTCAGTTGCTGCCGTAGAGCCGTGTTTTCGTTTATTAGTTCCAGAGCATTAGGCTGCCCGGCGCGGGTCTGGGTGTAGTTACCATCTTCATCGTAAGGTGTTTCGTAAGAGTTCGTCCAGCGAATGGCATTGAGCGGTACGTTAATAGAAGTTGTGGCCTCATACGTGTTTGCGAACTCAGAGTAGCCGAAAGTGGAGTTCAGGCCGAAGACAAAGCCACCTGCCTTACTTTCTACATTAGCCCTACCCGTATAGCGGTTCAGGCCGGTTTTACGTACAGTACCCTCCTGGTCGAAGATGGAGCCCGAAAGCAGGTAAGTTGTTTTGTCGTTTCCGCCGGAGGCACTCAGGCTATGATTTTTGGTAACGGCTGTTCTAAATAAAACCTCTGTCCAATCGGTATCGATAGCTGATAGACGTTCAACATCGGCTGCAGACCAGTTATACGGATTACCGTTTGCCAGTTCGTAGGCCAGTTTCTCACTCGAGTTCATCAGCCTGAGCCTGTTTTCCGGTAAAGTCGAAAACCCATACTGCACACTGTAGTTAAGTTGTGTTGGTCCGGCAGCTCCTTTTCTGGTAGTGATAACCACCACACCATTCGCACCTCTCGAACCATACTGCGAGGTAGAAATGGCATCTTTCAGCACGGTATAAGTCTCGAAATCGGCAGGGTTAAGGGTGGAGAAATCGGTAGCGGAGACCTCAATGCCATCTACAATAAAAAGTGGCTGGGTACCTCCAAACACAGACCCTCTGCCTCTTATCAGCACACTGGCAGCTGCTCCCGGCTGGCCCGAGTTGGCCTGTACGAGCATACCTGGTGCCCGGCCTTGCAAAGCCTGCTCAAAGGAGCCGATAGGTGTTAAAGCCACTTCACGGCCTGCCACCGTGGCGACAGATCCTGTTACTTCGCGTCTGTTCTGGGTGCTGTAGCCGGTTACCACCACTTCCGATAGCTGCCTGGTATCGGCTTCCAGGGTTACATCGATAGTCGACCGCCCATTTATTGCAATCTCCTGGCTCACCATCCCGATCAGGCTGACAACAAGAGCCAGCTCTTCAGATGCCTGGCCAGCAGGAATTGTTAAGGCATACTGACCGTTTTGGTTGGTATTGGTGCCGTTGGCTGTGCCTTTCAAAAGAACGGTTACACCAGGCAAAGCATTACCTGTTACCGCTTCTTTAACTGTACCTGTAACTGTTCTGTCCTGAGCAATTGCCTGTTGTAGCAGGCACAGAATCAGAACAAGATGTACCAGTAAAACTTTTCTCATTCTAGTTAGTCTTAAAAATAATGAAGTTGATAAAGCAGGATGATGCAGGTGTAACGAGGGAAGAAGGGAGCAGGAAACTGAAAAGTGCTGACCGGCTGATCAGGCCTGAATCGAGTGCAAAAAACTACTACCGCCAATGGCACTGGTTTAGTAGGTTTGGGTGCAACAGCAATACGCAAAAGGGTAATATAATGTACTGGCAACGTATGTAAATTATTTACTAAGGCTAGTTCCGGCATATAATTACCAGAGTTCGCCCTGCTACCACTGCCTGCCAAGAGGCAAAACCATAAAGCGGCAACTATTCGTTCAATTACAAAATATTGGTGTAAAAGTGTTTAATCAATAGCAATTATTTAAATACAAATTAAAAATATATTTATCAAGTTTGAGTTTACAGCTACAGTCCTATTAAGTAATGCAAATATGCGGCAAGAATACTGCATTTCAATAGCTCTGGTTGGTTTTTCAGATAAAAATTTGAGCTTAGCCTTATTTCGGAAGTAAATTAAAAGAATAATTCTTCCATTTATAACTATAATTTACTTATAGAAACCGTCTTTGTAGCTCACCTATATAAATCCTATTTTCATAAACTTGATAGTAGTTTAAACAGGCAACCTTAAAATTTCCGGTTAATGCTTTAAAGCGGTTTTTTACGCTACAGGCTTCGCTTCAAAAAAACAAAGTTAGCTGCGAAACATCTGTTATTCCTGTAACCGATCATGCTTGTTCAGGACTAGGAAAATAAAATGAAAGTTATAGGCAACAGCCATCAGGGTAATTCCTAGTACCCCGGTGGCTGCTACTTGTTCCGCTGGGCAAACAGCTTTCTGTTATTTCTGGAGGTTCATAAAAGCACTACTGCCCTTTTTTTACTTGAGGCTCTACCTGCAAAATTTACTCTCCGGATCTGGTTTAAAAAGACCACTCGTTATTTAATCGGGCTATGGCATGGTGTGCCGTTAAATCGAACTGGCATGGCACCACCGATACGTAGTTGTTCACCAGCGCCCACTCGTCAGTATCTTCTCCTTTATCAAAGTTCACAAAGTTACCTGTCATCCAGAAGTAGCGGCGGTTATTCGGATCAAGTCTTTCGTCGAACTCCTCCTGCCATTTAGCATGCGCCTGCCGGCATATTTTAATACCTTTTATTTTTTCGTCGCTTTTTTTCGGAATGTTCACGTTCAGGGCAGTGTTCTCCGGAATTTTATGCTGAAGGGCTCCTCTAATAATCTGCTCCACCGACTCGGCCGCATGCGAAAAATCAGCATCGTGCCCATAGTCGCACAACGAAAAGCCAATAGCCGGAAAACCTTCTATAGCGGCCTCTATGGCAGCCGACATGGTACCCGAATACAGCACACTAATGCTGGAGTTGGAGCCATGGTTAATGCCACTTACCACCAGATCGGGCCGGCGGTCTTTAAGCACATAAAATTTGGCTAATTTAACGCAGTCGGCCGGGGTACCGGAGCACTCGTAGGCTTCCACGTTCAAGTCAAGGAGGGCAATGGATTTATCGAGGCGCAGGGTGTTGCCAATAGTAATGGCGTGGCCCATTCCCGACTGCGGACTATCTGGCGCCACCACTACAACCTCCCCAATTTTAAGGGCAACCTCTACCAGCATCCGTATGCCCGGAGCCGTAATGCCATCGTCGTTAGATACTAATATTAATGGTTTAGACATCTCTGTTCTTTTATTTTGTGTGAGTAGCCAACAAAAAAGCATTGCAGGTAAAGTGAACCTGGCCAGGATTTCTGCATTTCTGTAGCTGCCACTTCTTCTCAATTTGTGGCCTCACTGCTGTTTAAAGTAGCGCTAATATACAACAACCTGTTGCTGCTCAACAAGGTTTAATTTAAATATAACACTTTTAAACCAAAGGCAGCTGTAGTAAAAAGCAAATGGCGCACAACCAACAACGCAACTCACCAGCCCTTGCTGCCTGCTCATACCGAAAGTTCTTAATTCAAATCTCCGGATAAGCTTGCCAATTAGTAAAACAGCCAGCAAAGAGAAACAGAGTTATAAAGCTGCTTGTCGTCAACCTATTCAAAACAAATTATTCAGATGAAAATGGCCTTCAGAAGCTTTTTAGAGGAAATACCGCCAAGGGTTCTTGCAGCAGTTGTAGTAGCCGACCTATTTGAGGCAGTGGCACAGGTGGAGGGCATATTACTTTTATACTATTCCTGTTGAAGGCACTACAGAAGCAGAACCTACAATAGCAATAGCTCTGGGTGGCGTTACCATTGTGCTGATACCCTCGCAACTGCACCTTTGTACTTCTAGTAAGGGGCACCAGATAATCTGGAGGCTGGGTTTAGCGTTAAGAAGATATTCGTTAATCAGCCTTTTGTGATATACAGTTATTATAGTTATTATTGCTTTCATGAGTTTTCTACGCGCGCAATACAATCATACTGATACCGGTTTATTACTACTCCGGCTTGGCATAGGGTTTATGTTTATTTTGCACGGCTGGCCTAAAATGGCCGGTGGCCCCGACATGTGGGAGCAGATCGGGAAGAACATGGAACTGATTGGCATCGGTTTTTTACCTACCTTCTGGGGTTTTATGGCCAGTGCTGCCGAAACCATTGGAGGCGCCTTTCTGATGCTGGGTCTGCTGCACCGCCCCACTTGCATTTTGTTAGCCATTACAATGGTTATAGCCACCATACGTCACATAGCTGCCGGCGACGGTTTTGGAGGTTACTCGCATGCCCTGGAAGCAGCCATCCTGTTTTCTTCCCTTTACTTTATCGGCCCCGGCAAATACAGCCTCGACGAAACCATTCTTCCCACCAGAAAAGACCGAAGCGTTTTTTAGCGCCCGAAGCCGTGCCTCCTCCCGCAAATTTCAGGTAGATTTTAGACACTAGATATTAGATGCCAGATTCTTTTAAATTGAAGTATAATTCACTCATTCAAAATTTCATCAAAACCTCCAGCACCTGCCACATGTAAAAGCCTGAGCCGTTTTAAGTCTAAAAAGCTTCGGAAGGCTGTTTTCATTAGCATAATTTGCTTCAAGGTCTTACCTGTCCTAAACTAAGGAGCCACAGCCAAAACCTGGTGCCACCTCTACCTTCACCTACATCTACCATGTTTCTTATCTTACTACTTTCCAACTTATTACTCAGTTCCTCTCCCGATACGCTCGACCTAAAAACGCCGTTCGAAAAAGGGAATGGCAACCAAACCGCCACCTACCAGGAGGCAATTGACTGGTACAGGCGGCTCGACCAGGCATACGAGGAGGTCAAGATGGTGCCTTATGGCTACACCGACTCCGGCAGGCTGCTGCACCTGGTCATCGTTTCTGCTGATAAAGACTTTGACATTGCTTCGCTGAAAAAGAAAAACAAGCGGGTGCTGCTAATCCAGAACGGCATACACCCTGGCGAGCCCGAAGGCATAGATGCTACCATGCTGCTGGCCCGCGACTACCTGCAGCAAAAAAAACTGCGCCAGCAACTCGACAAGGTGGTACTGGCCATAATACCGGTTTATAATATTGGTGGTGCACTTAACCGCAACAGCCACACCCGCACCAACCAGAACGGCCCCGAGAGCTATGGTTTCCGGGGCAATGCCCGCAACTACGACCTAAACCGCGACTTCATTAAAACAGACTCCCGGAATGCGGTGCTGTTCCACCATATTTTCCGCGACTGGGACCCTGATGTGTTTATGGATAACCACACCTCCAACGGAGCCGATTACCAGCACGTGATGACGCTCATCCCGACGCAGCACAACAAACTGAACCCACACCTGGCCAGCTACCTGCAGCAAACCATGTTGCCAACGTTGTACCAGGGCATGAAAAAAGACAACTTCCCGATGGTGCCTTACATGGACCTGAGAGGCGACACGCCAGAGTCAGGAACAGTGGCCTTTCTGGAATCGCCGCGCTACTCTACCGGCTATGCTGCCCTCTACCACACCATCGGGTTTATGCCCGAAACGCATATGCTCAAGCCCTTCGAGCAGCGCGTAAAGGCAACCTACCAACTCATGCAGCACATGATCAGCACCATAAACCGCGACTCCGATAAAATTGCTGCAGCCCGGGCCAAAGCTAAACAGGCGGCACTGGTACAGCAGGAATTCCCGTTACAGTGGCAGCTCGACACCAGCAACGTTGAAAAAATTCCGTTTTTAGGGTATGTCGCCAAATACAAACCAAGCGAGGTTACCGGCCAGCAGCGTCTGTACTACGATCGTTCTGCACCATACGCCACCACCATTCCGTACTACAACACTTTTAGCGCCACTACCAAGGTGCAAAAACCGGTAGCCTATATCATTCCGCAGGCCTGGCAGCAGGTAATAGAACATCTAAAAACAGAGCAGGTGCAACTGAAACGGCTTCAAAAAGACACCACCATTACGGTCGACAATTATTATATTGCTGACTATAAAACGAGTCAGCGCCCCTACGAGGGCCACTACCTGCACTCCGGCGTGCAACTGGAAACGCGCTCCATGCCACGCCAATTCATGAAAGGCGATTATGTAGTGTACCTGAACCAGGAAACAAACCGCTACCTGGTCGAGACGCTGGAGCCGCAGGCAACCGACTCTTTTTTTAACTGGAATTATTTTGATGCCGTGCTCATGCAGAAAGAGTACTTCTCGTCGTATGTGTTTGAAGACCTGGCGGCGGAGATTCTGCAGCAAAACCCGCAGCTGCGCCAGGAACTGGAGACTAAAAAGCAGCAGGATGCCGAATTTGCGAAAAATGCCCGCGCCCAGTTAGAGTTTGTTTATCATAATTCGCCACACTATGAATACACGCATAACCTTTACCCAGTGGCCAGGCTCATGCAGCCCCTGAAACTGCCACTATAAAAACAGCGCGAGCCACTTAAAGGTGGCTCGCGCTGTTTTATGTATAAGAATGCTCTTCCAAACTTTTTTCTGGAATTGTATGCTCCCTGCAAAGGAACTATAAAGCGGCCAGAGGCCGCGGAGAAGTCGTCACGAGCGAAGACGCTCGCGCCATCATAATTCTAATTTTGAATTAAGCAACGCTCCTACGCCAGGTAAGCGGAGTACATCCAAACCAGCTTCTCCTGCTCCCGGATGTAGTCGCTCATAAGGGCATTTGTTCCTTCGTCGTTTGCCTCGCCAGACAGGGCCAGCAATTCGCGCTCAATTTCCAGGAGTACGGTAAAGCCATTTAAAACTTCCCGCACTGCTGTATCACCATCCGATACATCCGATACTTCTTTTATAGAAGCGTGCGCCAGATACGTGGTAAAGGTATGGAACGGCTTATGCTCCAGCGTCAGAATTCGTTCTGCAATCTCATCTATTTTCAGGATGGCATCGTCGTAGAGTTCTTCGAATTTGGCATGCAGCTCAAAAAATTTGTTACCAGATATGTTCCAGTGAAACCCCCTGGTATTGATGTAAAACAACTGGTAATTCGATAACAACAAGTTCAGTTTATCAGCTAATTGCTGTGCCTGCACCGCATCGATTCCTATTAAATTTTTACTTGCCATAGTTTTTTAACAATATAGGTTTAGTTAGTAAAGTCTTAAAGGTAAAACGCCATCACTTCTCACCCAATGACATCGGTCATAGGTAATTTTGGGTTTACCTGTAACAGCCAAAGGGTATTTGTGGTGTCACTTTCTCTGTACGTCAATAACAAATATTGTTTCCTTAAAATAAAAATAAGGCTGTAAAACTCTTTTAAACTTAGAGGCGCCGCTCCCTCTATAATTCCCTGATCCAGATGTTGCGGTAGGCAACCGGGTTTCCGTGGTCTTGCAAGCTAATAGGTGCCTTGCCATGGGCCTTGTATTCTGGCAAGCCTATATATTCAGTTGGGCCTTTTATTTCTACGTTGTTTTGTACCAGCACACCATTATGCAAAACTGTTACACGGGCCGGCGTAAAAAGAGTGCCATCATCTTTAAACCGTGGAGCGGTGTAAATAATGTCGTATATATTCCATTCGGTGGGTTTGCGCATGGCGTTCACCAGCGGGCGGTGCTGCTTGTAAATACTACCTGCCTGGCCGTTGGAGTACGTTCTGTTGTTATAAGAGTCTAGCACCTGCACCTCGTAACGGTCCTGCAGAAAAATACCGCTGTTGCCTCTGCCCTGGCTCGTTCCTTCTACTTTATCGGGTGCGCTCCACTCTATGTGCAACTGAAAATCTCCGAATTCTTGTTTGGTGGTAATATCGCCTTTACCCACCGTAAAACTACCATCTTTTACCTGCCAGCCCGCGTCTCCACCTCCACCTTTGGCTTTCCATTGGCTTAAACTTTTTCCATCAAAAAGTATAAGGGCATCGGAAGGCGGTGCCATTCCCATTCCGGGCGTAACCACGCGTGGCTCAGGCTCCCAGAACTCCGTCATTTCGGGTACCATTTTAGGCGGAACAGGCACTTGCTGAGCTTGTGCAGTGGTATAGGCAAAAAGCGCGACAGCCAACACTGGCCAGTTCAGATATCGTACAAATACGTTTTTTTCTTCCATAGATATTTATATTTCTCTTGAATCCAAGTCTGATAAAGGGCAATTAAAAAGGATCTTTCGTTTAATTTCCTCATGATAAGTAGGAGAACAAAATTACTTGCATAAGAACAGCGTCATTACTTATCGGAATTAATAATTTGATTTTTCCAAACATCAAATTATTAATCTTATATCGTCTCACTTAGTAACTGATGTTACGCAGTAGGAGCGGCGTTAGCCTGGTAGCGGCGTTACACTGTAATGCCGTGGCTGCAGAACGAACAAGGCCTTTCTGTTCGCTGTTATGGCTGTTAATCCATATTATTTCATAGTTGGAGTTTAAAGCAACCGGCTGGCAACGGCCTTACAGTGTAACGCCGTTGCCAGCCGGTTGAACTCAACCTATAGCAAAAGCGCCTCCTGAACAACAAATAGTTTTAATTTTTGGAAGGTAGTCTCATTTAACCGCAATTGTGTAACATCAGTTAGTAAAGCTGTCAGAACAAATCTGCAACTCCTAATGAAAAACGGATGAAAATACTTCTAAACGGACCATTGAAGTACCTTTTTCAACATTTCTAATTTAGCGAAGCTCCTTAACTCAGAAACCTTCTCGGTTACTTTAAGGAGTTTATCCACTCGGCAATTTTAAGGGCTTCGCTGGTAGCCACTTGTGGCATTGGCGGCATGGGTGTTGCATAAGTGGGCCAATTCTCCGGCTTCGGATTATGAATAAGCTCCACAATCTGCTTGTTTGTATAGTTGCGCCTGGCAATTTCGGCAAACGAAGGTCCAACCTGCTTTTTGGCAGGAGCATGACAAGCGGTACAGGTGTTTTTTACAAGTAAGGGCTCAATATCTTCAAACACCGGTTTTTTGGCGTTCGCAACTGGTTTTGCCTTAGCTTGTGCCAGGGCATTGCTGGCTTTGGCAGGAGCAGCAGGCTTACTGGCCACAACTTTAGAAGAGTTACGTGTACTTACCTCCTGTAAAGCCAGCTTCTGGCCATCGGGTATATGGTTTAGGGTGTAATAGGCCGTTGGGTGCACGAGCTCATTGTAACTTTCGTGTGCCCGCACACCAGCCAACGTAATGGTATGGATGTACGATTCCCGTAAATTATCAACTACCAGCCGCACCTTTAGTCTATCTTCAGAAACCTTTACACCTTTTATGGCACATTTTTCCTCGTTAACCGGAGGGCTCCCGTAAACTGCCTGGTATTTGTAAATAAAGCTTTTAACGCTATAAGAAGCCAAATCCTCAGCGGTTTTCTTATCTACAGGCAGTGTAAATTCGATTTCGAACCCATCAGGCATCGCCTTGATGGTGCGCATCTCAAACGGCACACGGTTGTTCCAGACAAGCCGCTGCAGCCCTTCGTTTGCCTCGCCGGCAGAGCCCCAGCCACGGTTCGTTTCGCCTACAAAAAGCGACTTATCTTTTGCCCACTCCATGCGCAGCACCCCCGACTGGAAACCACTCCTGAAATCGATGACAGCCCCCTGGTATTCGCCTTTCACTTTTTCCAGCATCACCCGCATAATTTTACTCTGGCCCTGGTCGCCTATCAGTACCTGACCACCGAATGGCCCTAAATAGCCTTCCGGAATTTTAAGCAGCTCTGAGTTTGATATGCCCATGATGCCATGTGGCAACCAGACAGCAGGCAGGCGCATTTCCGGGAACTCCTTCATCAAATCGAACATGGTCCTGAAGTCTTCGTTCTGTCTGTTCTCAGGCTTTGCCGATTTGCCATTTTCGTCAACATCTAGCCGTGGGTCTACTTTGGCGTGCACCTGCTCGATTGTCATTTTTATAGGAGAGTTGGCCTGGCTGCTCCACCTTAGGCCAGCCGGATGCGCTGTAAACACACCTTTCTTCAGATGCCAGATTCCTCCGGAGCCAACCCAGTCGCCCTGGTTCTCGGAGTAGAAAACTTCGCCGTCCAGCATACCCAGGCCTGCAGGCGACCGGAGGCCAGTGGCCCAGGGTTCCATTTCACCATCATCGGTTATGCGCAGCAGCCAGCCACGCCACGGCACCATACTGATAGCATGCCACCAGGCCTCGCCGAACCCTAAATTGGTAGACACGAAAAAGGATCCGTCTGGGGCTAGTTTAGGCCCAAAGCTATACTCGTGGTAGTTTCCGGATAAAGGCCAGGCAAACACCGTCTCGAAAAGATCTGCCTTACCATCGTGGTCGGTATCGGTCATTTTTGTAAGTTCGCCGCGTTGGGCGCAATACAGCGAGCCATTTTTATAGGCCAGCCCCAGCACCTCGTGCAAACCAGACGCAAACTTCCTGAAATGCGGACGGGCGCTGGTCGGGTTTTCCACAATAAAAATATCGCCTCTCCTGGTAGAAACCCCCAGGTCGCCATTAGGTAAAACGGTTAGTCCTCCTACTTCCAGCAAAGTACCTTCCGGCGAACTGATTTTCATTATTTTATAAAAATCCTCCTCCTTTGGCGACTCCTGCGCTGCTGCGGACCAGCAAAACCCAACAGTAAGTACCACAGAAAAAACAACCTGGCGCAGCAGTTGCTTCAACATTTTGTTCTTATTTATCGACATCGTGCCTAACTTTAATATAATATAGAGTAAACTACCTTTTGCTGAACAGGAAGCAGTAGTTCCTGCTGGCCTGCTATGGTGCGTACTATCGGCTTTGCTCCGCCCGTGTCCTCCAGCCTGATATAGTAAGATTTGTCATCTATCAGGTAGAGGCCTTTGCCAAGGTCTTCTATCTTAGCTGCTCCGGCTACGCGCAGAAACAACCCGGCAGTTGCAGGTTGCAACGCTATTTCGCGCCGGATGCCCTGCCCCTTCTCCAGTACCCTGAAAGCATCCTGCACTGCCACACCATAGGCCTGGTACAAAAAAGTAGGCTGATCATCAGCGCTGAGTTTATACCCTTTCGGGCGATAAGAACTTCCGGTGGTATCGGTTACCCAGGCTGCCTGGCTGTTGGTTAGCCGGCCTAAACTAAGAGTTGGTTTTCCGCCGAAATACATAACAGAGCCTAGCGGCCGTGACGAGCCATCGCCCCGGTCGTGCCACATAGGCGTTGCATCTATAAAACCACCACGCCAGAGCTGAACGAGGGAGCCATGGTCCAGGTCGTAGGTATAATGCAACTGTGTAGGACTCCCCACCGACACGGCATGCGTTACACGATGGTTGCCAGGCATATCCATAAAACTGCGTAACACAGGTTTTTCCTCGGCAGCCACCAGAATAGGATCGGTTACGTTTGCCAGACTTGCCTCCGGGTTGCTGAGCAGGAACTCCCGCAGGCCAGGGCCGGCTACTTTAACTTCCAGGGCTGGTGTGGCCCAATCCATGTACTTTGTATAAAGCACTTCGAAGGGTACCTTTGCTTGCGGTAAGGTCGTATTGCCCCTGCCTCTTCCCTCCCTCATCGGAATTACCTGCTGATCGTTTACCTTAAGGGCGCCAGAGCCACCAGGCACGTTTATACTGAAACTGTAATCTCCTGCCTCTTTTACATCTAAAATGCCTTTGTAGCTAACAAGAAACTGGTTCGAATTGTAGTTTAGGTTAGCAGTGAGCGTACCGGAAGCACCTTCTGCCTCTGGTGGCAACTTACTGTAATCTTCCTTTCCGTTGTACCGGCCTTTATAGATTTTATAAGCTATTTCGTGCAGTTCCGGACGTGGCTTCTTAAATTCTGTAATCGTTATA
>NZ_VRTY01000042.1 GCF_008017455.1 Pontibacter qinzhouensis
TTAGGCTAAAGCCGTAACAGCAAAAAAGCCACTAAATCAAAATCAGTGACACAGTTTAGTTTACACTCCCTTTGCTCCCTATCATGTCTTCCTCAAATGGGAGGGTGATAGTCACTGCAGTTTGCTCCCAAAGTTATGAGAGGTCTTTCTAACTGTCATTTGTGCAGCAGGGATGCCTGGTTGCCCTAAAAGTAAAGCCCTAGCCTGCTCTCCATCTCATACATGGCGTGAGCAAACTCATGGTTATATGATTAAAGCACTTACCGCCTTAGCCGGTTTTCAACGTTATTGAACAATATCCGACCCTCGTCATGCAAGATCTTATCATGCTGGCTACTGAGATCCCCTAATAAAGAGAGTAACCATAGAGACAATGTGCATTTCCTTATAAATGGGGGAGCTACATAAAGAATTAAGCCTAAATAAGCGTCGTCATGCGATCACTTATTCAGGCCTATTAGTTAGAATTGAATATTAGAAGGTCACAACCTGATACCCTATCTTGTCATCAAATTCAGGGGCATCCACTTCCGCATAATAAACACCATCCAGGAAGTAGTACTCATTGCCGTCCACAACTTTGATTTCGTATCCCTCCGGCAATGCATCCACCACCGCACCCTCTGGGGCGTTCACCACAATGTATTCATCCGTTTTGGCTGCCTTGAGGTAGTATGTTCCGTAGTAATAGTAGTAAGTCCTGGGGCCGATTGGGACAGCCCTGAACCCAACAGGCAGCACTTGTACCCTTACCCCCCTCACTGGGCGCGTTACAACGTAAACACCGTTGCGCCGTGAGTAGTAGACTCCGTTATGGTAGAAGAACTGACTGTCCCCAAAACTGATGGTTATATAGGAGGCAGGCAGCGCAGTGACTGTTGCGCCCCACCTGGGCATTCCAAGGTAACGTGTATGGGCCTTTCTCACAACCACCTTTCTGACGGGCCTTCTCACGACTACAACTTTTTTTGGAGCCCTGTGATTAGCAGCGACCACTCTCTCCGGCTTCCTGTCTCTTCTGTTCTGGGCAAGTAGAGCCTCCCCCGTCATTGCCGAGGCGACAGTAAGTATAATGGACATCAGTATTCTCGCTTTCATGTCAATTGAAACTAATTTAAAAATTTATTTCACCCCTTTGATAATCTGAAAGGATTAAGGTTTAATTCCTAGCTCTATGCGAGGGGAGAAGCTATACATCAGACACCAGTATCAAAATACAGTGTATTTATACTGGTGTCTGATGTCCTTAATCCAAAGCAGCTTCTGTGCTACCACATCCAATTTCAAAGCAGCTACAAGAATCAACTATGCTGTTTGCCGATCCTTTTGCCTCTTCGGCTGGCTTGCATTTGCTTCTTTTCCAGCTCATATTGTGCGTATTGTTTCTTGCTGGCGATTTTCTTGAACTCCTTGTCCCAGTCAGCTCTCAGGCGCTGCATCTGCTCTACCTGTTTCGGTTTTTTTTCACCGCCTTTGGCGAACTGGCCTCGGAGAGCCCGCACTTGCTGGGCGTGCTTCAGGTTAAGGGCCTGCAGTTTTTTCGTCTGAGACTTGTTCAGGTCAAGCTTCTGCTGCAGCACTTCGGTGCGCTTGGTGGCCATTTGTTCCGGCGAAACATTTGGCTTGCGGTCTTGGTTGTCGCGGGAGTTCCCTCTGTCATAGTGGTCTTGCTCTGTTCTGTTGTCGCGTTGCGAACCATTTTGTGCCTGTGAGGTGGCGGCTACCGCCAATCCTAGCATCATCATTACTACTAACTTTTTCATATCCGTTTGCTTTAAATGGTTAAAAATTTAGTTGCCTTGGTTACAAAGGATAAGGCAAAGCAGATGCCAGGAATCGCCTAAAACAGCACGGATTCAGCTAAACGGACAAGCACAAACTTCAAGTAGACAAAAGGTGGGGTGAAGCGGCCTTCTAATTTTATGCTAACCTTTCATGTGAAAAAATATTATATCCGATATAGATAATGAGCGGTTCAGTTTTGTTTCTGAAGGCATATAATGCTTGAGAATTCACCTAGGATGATTTCAAATAGCCAGTCCTATTTATACAGGGAAATTGATTTTTTCAGCGATAAGGTACTCAGGGTCTAAGTATCCCACTTTTCGTACATGTTTATTTAAGACATTTATCTTTCTTTACTACCACTACTATGAAATGGTCATGTTGCGAACTTGTCGCTCCTGTGCTTCAAAAGCAGTTGTTCTTAGCTAAGTAGCCAGTTTAAAGCCTCCCTCTTGCCACTAAAGGTCTTCACCTTGATAGAAGTACCGAGTTTTTGTGTGGCCTCAGCAGTAACATGGAGCACTCTTTGTTCATGAGAAAGTCTGGAGGAATTGACACGGGCTATTTTCTCTAAGCGAGACTTCATCAGATGAGCAAGAAACTTCCCTACAACTACTTTATAATCCTCATCCTCTATCTGCTCTACCAGCACTCTACTTGAGTCCAGCAGAAGCCTTTTTATATCATAGTTCAGAATGTGTTCGGCCACAATCTCCAGAGAACGCATCAACTCATACACACCGATTTCCACTACATTTGGTAGGTCTACAGTTACAATGTCTGTGGAAGGATTATAATCAAGCAACATTAATCCATTCTGGTAGATGATCATATACTAAAATTTTTAAGGGCAAATGTATGCCGAACTTACTGCCTAGTAGAAGTAATGCTCTCTTAACAGGAGGAATAGTAGATACTTTACTCGAGGCAATTATGCAATTTTAAATTTACTAAGGGCTTGGCTGAACGAATGTAAAACTTACGGTTAGGTATGGCTGGGTAGTATTTGTGAGGCTGAAATTCAACTGTATTACGCGCGATGCATAATACTATACAAGGTGTGCAGCTATTGCCTGTAATCTGCTACTAAGCCATGACAACAGACGAGCGTGGTTAGCTCGTAAAATAAGGCAGTAGATGGCTTCCAGCTCATCAAGCTGGGCTCTTGACAAGCTACTTTATTTATGGCGGATGGATCCGTTAAAATTTCAAGAACCGCAGCCTTTCCCATTTTATAAAAGTTAAGTGTTTTGTAAATTCTTACAGCAGAACAAGCATATTCACTGATATAAGTGCCAGTATAAACAAAATATAGGTTATTCTGAAATAGTTAAAATGCCTTAGAGATGTCACAGTTGTTGCTTTATATAGTTGCTGGTTTTCAGTTAGATTAATTTTTCGTACATTGTGATAAAGCAAGGGCAGGGAAGTTGCATATTCCTTAATCCAGCTGCTTCCCTGCCTTTTCTGCTTAAATAGTACCTCCACCTGGTCTAGCGCCACCCGGACGCCTGCCAGCACCATCCTGCCTTGCAGGACGATTTGCACTTTCTACTTTTTGAATTTTTGCAAACTCAGTTTCGCCTACCAATTCTTTTATTTTGGCATCCCTATTTTTCGTCAGTTCCATCATTTTCTCTCGGTCAGGACGTGTTCCTCCAGTGGTCAAGGCATCGAGGTCCTTGTAATAGGTCGTATAAATGGCGTTAAGGTCTGTCCACTGGCTTTCAGACAAGGTGGCAGTTTCCTTCAGTTTAGTTGTTGTCTGCTCCACCCTTTGCTCTACGGTCTGTTTTTGTTTGCTGCGTGGGCCTTGTTGTGCCAGGGCGGTCCCGGAAACAGCAAGCGCTAAGGCTGCTGCCATCACTAATTTTTTCATGTTACTTCTTTTTTAGGGTTATATAATTAATAAAAATACTTTATCGTAATTGCTGCTTTGCATCAGCTCCTTTGGGGATACTATCTCTTCTACCTTTGTTCTTACATGGCAATGCAGGGGCTATAGAGGTAGGGACAGCTGATTTTTAAAATTAACCATTGGGCATTCGCGGTGGGGCACCTCCAGGGAAACCGCCACGAGGCCTATTTGGTAAACTGGGGTCGGTTGCAGGGGCTGCCCCGCCCCCGAAGTTGCGGAGGTTATAGGTGAACGTGAGCATAAAATAGCGTTGCAGCACGCTCGACTGCACGTCCTCCACGTAATGGGCCAGCACATTGCGCTGGATACTTACATTTTGCTTTAGCAGGTCATTTACGCTTAAGCTCAGCTCGCCCTGCTGGTTCTTGAGAAGCTTCTTGCTGATGCTCATATTCCAGAGCAGGTAATTGTTGTCGTAACCTTCGCTAAGGCCAGCGTTCAGCTGGTGGTTCAGCTCGGTACGGTACACCAGGCCTCTGAGGAAAATCCAGTTGTATTTCAGGCTGGTGTTCTGGCTAAAGTAGTTGCTGTTCAACTCCGGCTGAAGCGTGTTCTGCACCATGCTGTAGGAGGAGTTGGTGGACAGCGTAAAATCTATTTTCTCACTGATATTGCTGCTGAGCGTAAGGCCCAGGCCCAGGTTGGGTGCTTTGACATAGTTGAGCTGCCCGTTGCTCAGGCCGGGGGTACGGGCATAGCCGATGGCGCCGTGTACACCCACATTCGAGCTAAGCAGGCTCACCGGCTGACCATAGTGTATCACAGACCGGATATTCCAGTAGCCATCCAGGTTTACCGGCTGGATAAGCTGCTGCCCGGCCTCCAGCATGTCGCCGTTGCTAAGCATGACAGGCTGGTCAGTGGCCCTGGTAATGCTGTTGGCAATATGGTTTTGTGTGTTGCTGCCGAATAGCCCCACAAAAAACACGCGGTTGGTTTCCATGTCGAAATCTCGAAAACCCAGTCGGAAATTATTCTGGTAGCTCTGTTGCAGCTCCGGGTTGCCCTGCACCAGTTGCACCGGGTTGGTGTTGTCGATCACGTTCTGCAGCTGGTCTGCCGACGGCGGGTTGGTGCTGGTGCTATAGTTAAGGTCAAGACTACGGGTTTTGGAAAAGGTATAACCCAATTCCAGTGTGGGCAGCACGTTTTTAAACGTATGGCTCAGCTCATAATTCCTGGGGAAAAGCTGGTCGTTCTGCAGCGTGGCAACCTGGTAGTTTACCCCTACCCGAAGGCGCAGCTTGTCGAGCGTGTACTGATAACCGGTTCCGTAGCGTTGCGTCAGATAGGTGCTGCTGAAGGTGTTGCTCAAGGTGGTGTCCAGCGCACTGTACCCCTGCGTCAGCTCCTCAAAGTTGTAGGTCCTCCGGTCATTGTCGCGCAGCTGGTTGCCGATGCGATACTGTACCTGCAGCTGCCCGTGTTGCCCCACCGGCTCGGTAAAGGTTCCTTCGCCAGACCAGCTGAGGCTGTTGCCGGAGAGGCTGGTGTATTGGTTCCGGTTGATGTTCCTCCCCGCCCCATTAAAATAAAACGTGTTCGCCAGCAACGAATTTTCGCCTTCCGTTCCTGTAAAACCTGTGTTCAGGCTGGTAGAGATGGTGCGGCCTGGCAAGCTGAATTTGTGGCTGTAGAAGATGGTGTTGTTAAATGTGTAGGTGGTGTTATCGCTGGCAGCGTTATTCTCCGTCTCGTTCAGGGGGCCGTTGGCATTATACATGTCTCCGGCCAGCTCTGTTGCCCCGGTGTTTTGCTGCAGGCTAAGACTGGGGGTTATCAGGAAGCGGTTGTTCCCGTTCAATTTATAGTCGAGGCGCAGGTTAAGGCGCTGGCTGGCAGTGGTGGTGTTGCTGTAGCTGGCCTCCTGGTACACCTGCCCTGAATCGGATGGCAGCAAATAGTGCTGCACCCGAAGCCGGTCGTTTTGGTTTTGTCGCTGGTTGTAGTTGTAGTTAGCGCTTACCTCCAGCTTCTTGCCCCACATGTCGCTGTAGTTCAGCCCAAGCGTGTTAGTCGAAATAAGCCCCGTAGTAGAGCCGCCGCCCACAGGAGACCGGCGGCCCCGCATGCCGCCGCCAGGTGTTTCCCCTACCGAAAAATCAAGCATGTTGATGTTGTTTGTGATCCCTGTCACCGTCAGGCGCCTCTCGCCATTGAAAAAGTTGATGCTGGCACCGACCATATACCGCTCGTCGGTGCCGTAGGCGGCAGCGGCTTTGCCGAACTGCCCGTTCCGGCGGTCTGCTTTTGTCACGATGTTGATTGTTTTCTCACGGTTGCCGTCGTCCACGCCGGTCAACTCGGCCTGGTCGCTTTTCTTGTCGAAAATCTGGATATTGGCAATTACGTCGGCAGGTAAATTGCGCAGCGCCGTGCTGGCATCATCTCCGAAAAAGCGCTTACCGTCTACGAGCACCTGCTTTACGTCCTGGCCCTGTGCCTGTATGGTTCCGTTGCTGATGGTGATGCCGGGCATTTTCTGTACCAGGTCTTCGGCGCTGGCATCGGGAGCTGTCTTGAACGCGGCAGCGTTGTACTGCACGGTATCGCCTTTCTGCTCCCCCAGCGGCACCTTGCCCACCACCTGTACTTCCCTGATGGTTGTATTGGACTCTTCCAGCAGGAATGTACCCAGGTTGACGGCTTCGTCCTGTACCACTACTCTTTTGGAGAGTGGCTTAAAACCCAGGTAATTGACCTCCACCGTATACGCCCCCGGCTCCACACCGTTAAACCGGAAAACTCCCCTCTCGTCGGTGGCCATACCTGTTTTGTTATCGGAGGTGATGCGCGTCAGCACCACAGTGGCACCCGGCAGCTCACCCTGGTCCTGGCTGCTCTGTACCTTGCCATATATCGTCACGCCCTGGGCCTGCGACTGCACGAAAGCAAGTAAAGCAACGATTATCAAAAATGCTCTTTTCATGATTTTGAAACTTAAGCGGGGATCCATACCTGATGCAGAAGCATACCTGGAGATCAATAGCATAACCAGTAAGTTACTGTTTATCAAAGATGCAGCATTCTGTAAGGGGTTGCCACTCAAAGAAATATGAAACGGACAAAGTAGGAGATGAAGCGGACATGCGCGAATTGAAAGATTAGTCTGACGTCAACTTCTTGCGAAAAAAACGGGTATGGCGCTTGTCTTCAAGCTCTACGCAGGAGCGGCTTAGGATGAAGTGACACTTGCCTTACATGGCAGGCATATAAAAAAAACAGCGCCTGGTGATACCACATCACCAGGCGCTGTTTCAAGTTTGAAGCTTATTACTGACTAGCCAGCCAGTTCAGGAAAGCCGGGCTCTTGGCCTTGCTCACGATAACGTCCTCCTGAAACGGAATGGAGAGCGCAACATGCAGCTTTCGCCCAAAATACTGAGCGGCTTCTTTCACCGCCTTGTGGTTGACCAGGTGCTGCCGGTTTGCCCGGAAGAACTGTGTCCCCAGCATATTCTCCAGTTCATCCAGGGTGTGATTCACAACATAGCTTTTCTGATCGAAGCAAATAACTTTCGTGAGCTGGCTCTCGACATAACATACCGCAATATCGGTGATGGGCAGCGGGATGATTTTGTCGCGCTGGTATACCAGAATAGAACTCCGCTTTTGCGTCAGCCTGTTCTCGAAAAGCTCCAGCAAATGCTGGTAAGGAGTATCCTGTTTCGAAAGGCGCTGCTGGAGTTGCTTATACTTCTGAAGCGTGCCCTGGATGGAGGCGGTAGTAAATGGTTTGAGCACATAATCGATGCCGTTGGCTTTGAAAGCATCCAGGGCATACTCGTTGTAGGCGGTGCAGAACACGACGGGCGTGCTGGTTTCTATCTGCCTGAAAATCTCAAAGCTCAGACCATCGCCCAACTGGATGTCCGAGAAAATCAGGTCTGGCAGGCTGTTTCTCTGGAAGTAGCTAACAGCCGATCGCACAGACGGCAGAATCGCCTCCACCTGTATTGACTTGTCCAATTGCACCAGCGTCTCGGCCAGGTCCTCCGCCATCAGCGGCTCGTCTTCTATGATTACGACTTTCACTTCTTTAGAATGGGGATTTTAACGGTAAACGTATCGGCTGTATCAGCAATCAGCACCTCATTATCTGATAACACTTTATAACGGGCAAAAAGATTTTTCAGGCCTATGCCGGATGAAGGTTCGCTTAAAGACTTTGTCTTCTTATTGTTTTGCACCATGATGTAACCGTCTCCGGTGTAAGCGATATCAATCTGAAGTGGTTCCTCGATGGTGAAACCGTTGTGCTTTATGGCGTTTTCGGCCAGCAGCTGCAGAGAGAACACCGGTACGAAGCCTGTTTCCATCAGTTCATCCGGAATATGGATGTGATACCGGAAAGCATTTTTGAAACGAACCTGCTGCATCTCCAGGTAGTCCACACACAGCTTCAGCTCCTCTTTCAGCGGCACCGTGTCCTGCGTGTCTGCCGTGATGGAGGCGCGCAAAAACTCGGATAGCCTGATAAGGTAATCCTCCGCCTCCAGGGGGTGCCGCTTGATGAGCGTCTTGAGCGTGTTGAGTGAGTTAAAGAGGAAATGCGGCTGCAGCTGGTGCTTCAGGTGCTGATGCTGCGCCTGTATGCTGTTCATCTTCAACTGCGTGTTTTCGAGCTCTATCTGCGCCTTGTTTCGCTGCAGTACCACCAAGTCCAGGATAATGAGCACAACCGTGTTGTTGGTGAAAGCCGCGATCAACGGGAAGAAAAGAGCCCTGCCATACCTGGGGTCTGGCACAAGTTGCGCCAGCAGAGCAATGTATAAGGCAACCAGGCCAAACGTGATGGCATAACTAACGACGTACCGCACAATGTGCTTGGTCTTTTCTGCACCCTGCAAGCTTCTGAACCTGGAATACAACAGGATGTTCATCCCCCACAGCACCAGCATCATCAGGGTCGTCACCAGCACATTGGTAAATATGTTCATGGGAGGCCTTCCCCTCATGGGCGGGCCGCCCAGACCTCCCATGCCCTGGGGCGGAGGGGGCGGACCCACAAAATAGAGGTTCGAGGAAATTAGTGCGTGCAGCACACTGAAAGCCCCAAACAGGACAGACGTCACCAAGGCTACCAGAAGCAGGTCCCTGACGTAATTCTTTTGTTTATCAATCATAAAAATCTCCTGCGCAGCCTGTGCTCCCAGCCCCAATCTCGTGAAACGATAGCTTACAAGCTGTTGAATATACTTAAAGTCGCAAACAAGGCCTTGGGCAAACATGAAGCTGCTCCAAAAGGCTGCCGTTGCCTCACAATATACCTCTGATTCCGCAAGCCTACAGGTATAGACAAGCATAAATTTTTGATCCAAAGGGCAAGCAGACAGAAGGCATAAGAAAAGCCTGACAAAAACGCCAGGCTTCTCCGTTACGAAACAAACAATGAAATTTCATGAGTCTGAGCCACCCTTTAGTCAGCACTTGCTGCCGGGTCAAACAACCACAGGTCATCGAAACGGTAAGTGCTATAGTTGCCGGTGGAGATATAGCCCCGGTTGTCAATCACGAAGCCAACGGCTCCTTCCCTGGCACCGCCATCAAAGTCATTCTTTCTCGTCCAGAGGTCGCTCAAGGCATCGTACTCCCATACTTCGCTGAGTAATGAACCGTTTGTGCCCGTTACCAGGTAAGCGCGGTTATTGATTTCCAGGGTAATGGCCGATGCCCTGGACAAAGGATATGTTTCTCCGTCACGCTCGTCGCTGGTCAGGCTTTTCAGGCGCTTCCAGGAATCGGCTACGGGGTCGTACTCCAGGAGATCTGTTTCGTAGAGGCTGTTGTTGCGGCCACCACCCACGTAGCCTTTACCGTTTTGTGCAAAGGCAAAACCGTTTAAGCGTTTGGCTCCTCCCAAACCTACTTTCTCTGTCCATTGCCCACTTGCCGGGTCATACTGCCAGAAGTCCTTGAGGTAGTTGCCGTCATATCCGGCTCCGATATACCCCTTGTCCTGGATGGTAAGGGCGAGGGCTCCATAGCGGGCCGTACCAGGGAAGTCAGCAATTTGCGTCCAGGTATCGGTGGCAGGGTCATACTCCCAGAAGTCGCGGAGATAATTCACGCCATCGAAGCCCGTGCCCACATAGCCTTTCCCGTTGGCGGCAAAACTAACGGCTGCACTACGGGCTGCACCCGGGAACTCGGCTTTCCTGATCCAGGCACTTTTAGTGGGGTCGTACTGCCAAAAATCCTGTAGCCTGTTCCTTCCGTCATATCCGGTGCCTACGTAGGCCTTATCGCCTATGGTGAAGGAAACCGCCCCGCTTCGGGCCACTCCGGAAAACTCGGATTGCCTGATCCAGTTACCCCAGATTTCCTCCTCCTCCTCGGAGCTGTCACAGGAGGAAAAGCTTAGTAATGCTATTAGAATGCAGGCTGAACGCAGCAACTGGCGCAGGTGACGTGTAAGTGTATCCATCTTGTTTTAAACGGTTATTAATTGAGTTTTGTATAGTAGATTCTGAGCTTCACTTTGTTTGCAGCAGCACCCTGCCCACCTACCGCGAGCCGGTTAACCGCCTGAACAAATTCCGCTGCAGGAGCCCCCAGTAAGAGTGCCCTGTCCTGCGGCTGAGTGGCATTCAGCCTGCCAATGAGGTAGTGTGTGATGTTGAAGGAGTACTTAGAGTTCAGGCTGTATTCATCATCGGCCTTCAGCGCGGCTGTCTGCACCTCCTCTGAGTAGTCCTGGAGCAGAAGGCTGAGGGGTTTGCTGTTCAGGTCAGTTTCGTAAAGGCTAACAGTAGCCGGCGCTGCAAAAGGATATTTGATGGTGTTGGCCACAGGCTGCACCTCCAGCTGCACGCCATTGATCAGAGCCGGGACCAGGATTTCCTTCAAATCATTCAGGTATGGGAAATCCAGCCGGACCATGAGTCCTGTACCCGACTGGGCAAAGCTCATGTTGCCGGTTGCTGTACTAGCCACAGGGTCACCTCCACGCTCTATACCTGACAGGTAAGACGATGAGAAATCAGCTGCGATGTGGTTATACTGGGTGCTGCCGGTGATAAGCGGAAAATCCTGATAATAGCCTGTGCTGCCTTCTGTGGATGAAACCCTGTATTGCAACCTGATGACGGCTCCCGCCGCATTGAAGCCAACTACTGCTCCTCCAGTTGATGCACTAAGACGAAGCCCACGGAAATAATCCAGGAATGCCTCGGTACTCTGTAGACTGTTGTTGCTTTGCTGCTGGAGGCTGAACCACTCCTCGCCAAGTGCATCAGGCAGCGGTATAAATAAACTGTCTAGGCTGCCGGGGCGTGGAGTAAAGGTATAGCTGGTTAGGGGCTGGCTGGCCACAGCTGTTTTGCTGGTGTTATACAGTCCGCTGGTGGTATAGAAATAGGAACCGGCCGTTTCAGTACCTACATAGGGCGGTAACGTAGTCTCTTGTATTGAATTAACCAGCCGGTGAACATCCAGTTGAATGGCTTGCGTCGTGTCGCCATAGCTGTAGCCGGTGTAGGGCAGCACCAGCTCTACCGACTCGAATACACTTTCCTCGTCCAGGGCCCAGCTGTTTCCCAGCCCTACCTGAAAGTAGGCATGTGTTGCCGTTTTACTTACCAATGGGTCGCTGTAATTACCAACCAGTATGGTTCCCATTCCGGAGGTGACAACTGAATCGAGCTGTACTGTGGAGACATGCACCGTGACTGTATCGGTGTAGAAAACCGACATAGGGCCATCTTCCAGCTCCAGTCCCATTTCGTTAGGGTCGTCGCAGGAGACAAGCGGCAGAAGCAGCGTCCCAAGCAAGCATAGTCGCTTGAGCTGTCGAAGGGTTTTGGTGGGAATCATGAGGTTATAAAGCATTATACAAAGTTGAGGGGGGCACAGCTGCTTCTTAATTTTGGAACAAAGCTCCTATATCTATCAAGGGCATTCAACCTTAAAGGAAGTGAAGCGGACAAAAGGGCTGGTGAACTAGGCATATCTCCGTTTAAGATGTAGCTGGAAACCTGCTATTCATGACCGGTAGTATCCTTCAAAATGCGATTATAATGCTGTCTTTCCTGCTCTTTTCTTCAGCTCCTCCAGCTTGCTCAGCTGCATTCCCTCCCGAGAAAACATGCCATACAAAGCACTTATAGGAGAGCTTATGTTTACGACGGGTGCTGATTGGGGCAAAAATGGTATGAGCTTCGGGATGTAGTGGAGATTCCGGACTATGCTTGTATTAGCCTTTTCGTTTCTTGCTCTGCGCAAAAGTTCTTCAGGAGTCGGATCCGATTGAATATATCAGGATACACATGGAGGACCTGGTGCCTTATATGGGCAATAAAGGCAATGTATCTAAGGTGCTCAGCCGAAAGCGCTCGTCTTCCCCTGGTGATGATCCGGAACTTGCACCAGGGACTGCGCTTCCCGTTGGAGGTACTTATTGCAGAGCCTGATTTAAATAGCAAAGCTCCCGGCTAGCAGGTGGCTTTGCTGTTTTGTTTCTACTCTAAATTACATGCTTCTAGAAATATTTCTCTGTTTAACATAAAAGAGCTTATCAGCCACCGGTAAATGCTCTGTTTAACAGCTCGTAATTCCACCGATTCTTGAGATGAATATTGTCAACCTATGTCAGTACAAGACACTAATTCCTTCTTAATCCTGCACCACTTTTACACTGCAGAAATGGCACCTTTAGAAAGCATTCCATATTTAAGTTATCTTTAAACTATGGAAAGATTAAAAAACATAACAAGAGAAGAAGCAAACGAGCTAATTTTTTTATCACCCGAAGAGCTTGCCTCTTATATAGAGGCAAACCAGAATATATATGGGATTGATAATCAAAAGTATTATTCCTTTGAGGATCAGAATTCGCAGGAAAGGTTTTTAGTTACATGGATTCATAGCGCAGAACAGCCTACTTTTAAGGTTACGGTTCTTAGTCCAAAAGATGTACTTCAACAAGATACTCTTCTATTTTCAGAGAAGGCTTTCTTTATAACCAATCATCTACATGACCCTATATATCGGAGCGTTTTCGAAGTATTCTATCAGCCTGATGGCCTTCTGGCAATCGACCTAATTCTGCAGAGTAAGTCGAGACCAAGAGGTTTCAGATACTTTGTGCAATATTAGCTAGTTCTAGCCAAGAAACTGAAGTAATAAGCTCAATCACCTGCTATGTAAAGCAATTTGTGCTTTGAACTTTCATCCTTTAAACATTCTGCTGAACATAATAGTAATCATCAGCCTCAGATAAATCATGTATCTATTATCTTGTTAACTCATTGAATATGAAAGCAATCTTATTTTTAACCTCTGCTTTATTGATCTTTAATGTGCCTTCGTTTTCTCAAGATATAAAAATGGATGGATTTACCGTAAAAGACTATGCTTCATTAGAGCCGAAAGTCAATGGGAACAATATTTATAGGAGCGATATAAATCATTACAGGATTAAAATCCCCAAAAGTTGGTCAATCAATAAACCAAATTCTATTGGTGTTGAATTTAATGCGGTCGATCCTTTAGGAATGGCTACGATGAATGTTCATGTTACTCACTTTGATAATCCTCCCAAAAAAGATGCCCATGATTTTCCTGTTTCGGAGGCACTTAATGGCTTTAAGCAGATTATGCCGATTACTATATTACTAGAGAGCAAAAAGACTTATGTCAATAACCTCAAGTGCCTTCATGTAAAAGTAAAATCAAATATTAAGTCTCTTGATGATGATTATTATATCATAACTCGTAATTATGTATTTCTGAGAGGGAATCGAATGATTTCTCTTACATATCAAGTAATTGAAGAATTTGATACTGAATATTCAACTATTTTTGAAGATTCAGTATTGTCATTCGTTTTTGAAGATCATTTATATAAAATCAAATAGTTATAATATTTATTATAAAAAGAAGGAACACAAGATAGAAATATATCCCCAGCCACACCTACAGGTTAGACTTACCACCCTATAGCCCTACTGTTCGTTAAACCTCGTTTTTCGTATCAATACATCACCTAATTTTGATACAAAACCACTGCTCCAAATCGGTTCTTATCTAGCACCCGATTGACAACAAGTAGCAACATTAAGTAATAATGTTAATTAGCTGACTGGGGTGTTATTAGAGTAAAGAAAACCTTCCTTTTATTTACTCTAGTAACAACTAATATAGGCTATGAGTGAAGTGTAAGTTAAGTACTAAACATCAACTAGATTAGCGTATGTAGTTATTCTTCTATTATTTCTTTAGCATCATTAACAATTTTATCTATCTGCTCTTTTTTCTTCACTAAGGTTTTATATTTCCCATTAATTATGAGTTCATTCAATTTGCCTAATCCAGGATAGTCCTTTGCCTTCTCTAAGGCCTGCTCAAATTTTGTTTGCTGTTTTAAAACTTCAAGTAAAGGATGGTCTGAATCCTTACTCTACCCAACTAAAAATTGAGGTTTGAGATTGGGGGTTTTAAAAAAGAACAGGAAAGCAGAACTTTGTGGTGACCAAACCTAAAAATTCGCTTTCCTGTCATGAAGAAATACTTCAGTACCAAAATTAAAGAAATATTCGATAAAGTAGAGATCGTCAGCCACCTTGCCCGCAAGAAATTCATCTTCAGCTTTGTGCTGGGTCTGATTAAAAGCCGGAAGGTTCACTTCTGCGAGGTGGCTGAGCACCTCAACCATAAAACTAAGGCTGCCTGCAATGAAGTCCGCATTCAGGACTTTTTCCGCCAGGCCGTCCTCAATTACGAGCAGGTGGCTATGCTGCTATGCCTGTTTCTGCCCCGCAAAGGCAAGGTGCGCCTGAGCATCGACCGCACCGAGTGGGACTTCGGCAAGTGCCAGGTCAACATCCTGATGGTGCTGGCCAGCCATGGCAAGATACAGGTGCCGCTTTACTGGTCCCTGCTGGATAACAAAAGCGGCAATTCTTCTACGCAGGACCGCATTGATGTGGTAGCCAAGTGCCTGCATTTGCTGGGCAACCGCATCGGGCTTCTGGTGGCAGACCGGGAGTTTATGGGTCATAAATGGCTCAAGTACCTCAAGGATAGCGGTATCAACTTCTGCGTCAGGATGCCAAAGCACCACCTCATCGAGCGGCTGGACGGGCGTGTGCAGCAGGCTCAGGAGCTGGCTAAAAGCCACCCGCTGAGCCTATCCGACTGCCTGGTGGATGGGGTGTGGGGAAATGTATACCTCAAGCGTACTGCCCAGGGTGATCTGCTTTACCTCTTTGGCACGATGGAGGCCAAGCACCTGGGCACCGTCTATCGCCGCCGCTGGACGATAGAGGCTTGTTTTCAGGCATTCAAGAGCAGGGGCTTTGACCTGAAGAGCACGCATCTCAAGGACCTGGAAAAACTGAAGAAGCTGGTGGCGATGGTTTCCATTGCGTATGGATTGTGCGTGAGTTTGGGCATTTACCAGGATGCCAGGGTGAAAAAAATCAAAATCAAGAAGCACGGCTACAAAGCCAACAGCTATTTTCGCACAGGACTTAACCAAATAAGGGAAATGCTCAAAATGAAAGCAAAAGATTGGCACCAGAGGATAGAAATCTTTATCCGATGGCTCAATCGCCAATTTCAATACTATCAAAACACTCATTTTTTAGTTGGGTAGAGTACTGAATCCTTATAATCAGAAATTAGTTTTCCAGGATTTTCAGTCGATATCTCTAATAAATTGAACAGCAGTTTTAATTTTAAATCTTTAGATATATTGCTGTCTTCCAAGCTTTCAATTTGAGTAGATAAACCTTCAAAGGTTTTACTAATTACTTCTTTATGTGTATACTCTTCAATTAATCTTTTTGAAAGGTTCAATTTCTTGTTAGCAGCAAAGGTAAACCATAACATAGGAATATATAAAGGAATAACGGCAGCGGCTATATTAGGTAGTATATCTATAACTTCCCTAAATGGAGTACCAGTTCTAATGAAATATATGCTGATAATGACAGAGAGCATGAGGCTGTAAAATAAACTGTGTCAAGATAATAGAATTGTTATTTTAGCACAGTAATTATGGAAGAGAACAACAGTTTAGATCTGGAGAAGATCAAGCGTCAGTTTCTGGAGGAGTTCAGAAGCGGCAAACCTACCTTTGGTAAAGACGGAGCTCTTGGTCCGCTGCTCAAGCACTTTTTAGAAGCCGCTCTGGAGGCAGAGATGGATGTGCACCTGGATAAGGAAGAGCGAAGGAAAGGCAATCGCCGCAATGGCAAAGTGAGCAAGCAGGTGCGCACTTCTGACGGTGTGATTGAGCTGGAGAGTTCCCGTGACCGCTCCTCTAGCTTTGAGCCGCAGCTTATTAAGAAGCGGGAGACGATATTGGCCGAGAACCTGGAGCCCCGCATCCTGAGCATGTACGGGCTGGGGATGAGCTTTCGAGACATCTCCGCTCACCTGAAAGAGATGTATGACATGGACATTTCCCACGACACGCTCTCTGCCCTGACAGAAAAGATCGTGCCTCAGGTAAAGGAATGGCAGGCACGACCGCTAAACTCACTCTACTGCATCGTCTGGCTTGATGCCATGCATTACAAGGTGCGGCAGGAAGGGCGCACCGTTTCTAAAGCTGTCTATAACATCCTGGGCATTGACCGGAATGGCTACAAAGAGCTGCTGGGCGTGTATGTATCAGAAAGTGAGGGTGCTAATTTCTGGCTCTCGGTGCTCACCGACCTGCAGCAGCGGGGCGTAAAGGATATGCTCATTGCCTGCATCGACAACCTCAAAGGCTTTGCCGAAGCGATCACCAGTATTTTTCCGCAGGCAGAGGTGCAAAGCTGCATTGTGCATCAGATCCGAAACAGCCTCAAGTATGTAGCCTCTAAAGATCAGAAAGCGTTTATGCAGGATCTCAAACCTGTATACAGAGCAGAGAGCAAGGAACTGGCCGAGCTACGGCTGCTGGAGTTGGAAGAGAAGTGGGGAAAGAAATACCCAAAGGTCATGGAGAGCTGGCAGCGTAACTGGGAGAAACTCTCCACGTACTTCAAGTATACAGAGCAGATAAGGAAGCTTATCTATACGACTAACACTATTGAAGGCTTTCATCGGCAGGTACGTAAAGTGACCAAGACAAAAGGAGCTTTTCCTTCGGACATGGCCCTGCTGAAGCTCCTCTACCTCTCCCACCAGAACATCAGCAAAAAGTGGGTGATGCCGCTGGCGAATTGGAGTCAGACGGCCCAGCAGCTATCCATCTGGTTTGGTGAAAGGATGGAGCTAGACTTGAAGTGAAAAAACACTTCAAGGTGTTGCTTTTACTGTTAGGCTAAAGCCGTAACAGCAAAAGCAACAGTAAAGCAAAAAAATAAACTGACACAGTTTAAATTACACTCCCGTAGCTAACGGCGAAATTGAGCCTTTCCACGAGTTGCAGCCCAACGGCACCTATAAGTTCTTCTACAACACCAACTGGTATGACTACCTGTTCAAGAAGTACCAGTATTCAAGTATGCACAATATTTCCGTGTCTGGCGGCACCGAAAAGTTAAAGGGTTACCTGTCCGGGAGGACCTTCGACAGGGAAACGATCAACAACATCGCTGATAGTGGCATGGACCGTTACAACCTGAAGGCCAATGTCACCTTCAAGCCTAACAAATGGCTGGAGCTTTCCAATAACATTCTCTTTAACCAGGAGAAGGACGAGAGCTTCGGAGGCTTCCGAAACGGCTACGGCGGCATCTGGAGTACTACTACCTGGTATAACCTGTATCCTTTTGCGCCTAATATGATTGAAGGTGTTCCAGCCGACGTGTACGGCCAGGGGGGGCATCCCCTTTAAGTTTGTTCTGCTCATAGAAAGCCTTGAGCTTGTGATAGTTGCTGTACCAACTATCAAGGAATGCTCTGTTGAAGAGCCTTTTCTCTGAATCCTCCATTCCCTTGGTTGTCATTATACAAAAGTAACGCTTGAGACACCAGTAACTGTGTAAAGGTCATGTTATGCTTTCTTAAACTTTAGCCAAAGCTTTAACATGGCCCTTACACACATTTCGTAAATCCAGAGATACAACCCCAGTTGCCAATTAAATTAACCTTAATGCATCATCCAGTATTGTTTATCAGTTCAGGTACAATCATTCAGATTAAAAAGCCACTACAGAGTTTGTCGGTCCTGTTAGTACAGCTGTTAAGAACCTGACGTACTAATATTTAAGGAGCAGTAGCATCAAGTTTGTAAAACCATCCTGGTTTGGGCAACTCTGATCAAAGGACTTTACGGCTTCTTGTTTAAGCCTAAAGAAAGGGGGCTACTCTGTTATTATTTGACTTACACGTCGCTGCGTGCTGATGCTTTCCAATAGCGGCACCATCGGGGTTCCTGTAGTACCGTTAGGCATGGAGTTTCCTAAGAGCAGCGAAAGCGTCGGGGCTATGTCCGGGATAACTGTTCTTTCATACGTAATTCCATTCGGAACCTTCCATCCCAGCCACATCATCGGTATATGTGTATCATAGGAAAAGGGACTTCCGTGCGTGGTGCCTCCGGCCGATGAGTAGTAGTCACTGATCCACCCAGGCTGCATGACCAGCAGCATGTCTCCGCTCCGCTGGGGGTTATAGCCGTTCCTAACCAGGTCGCAGAGCGAGCTAACCCATCGGCACTGCCCTAAGTCGCTTGCCAGCATGATATCATAAACCCCCTGCCGGGCAGACAGACTCTGTTTGCTAAGCAACAGCACCTGCTGCAGGTCTATTTTATGTTTGCTGATCAGGCTCCAGTCTAAAAATACTTGCTCATTGCTGACATTCCTCACAAGTCCGTCCACTCCTAACCCCTGTTTCAGGGCTCCGTTTAGCACATCCTGTATCTTCTTTCCTGAATAATATCCCGTGTTGCTTTTAACATATGCCGGAACATCTGCAGCACCGTGGTCAGCGGTAAGGAAGATAAGCACGTTATCCATGCCAAACTTCTTGTCCAGGTACTTGAGGAACCGCTGCATCTCTTGGTCCAGGCGCAGATAGGTGTCGTGCACTTCCCTGCTGTGCGGTCCGAACTGGTGCCCTATGATGTCAGGCGAAGAAAAGCTTAGGGCCAGGATGTCCGTTATACTGTCCTGTCCAAGCTGCTCTCCCTCTATGGCAGCAATGGCGAAGTCTACGGTTATGGTGTTGCCAAATGGAGTACTGGATAGGATGCCTAACCCGCTATTCTTGCGGATCTGCGGAAGATCGTAGGGTAAAACAGGTTTGTCCAGCCCTTTGTAGTTCTTCTCGAAGGCAGCATCATCTGTCTCTGCATAATGCTTCTCACTTAGCAGTAGGTCCCATTTCTGGCTAAGGTATTTCTCTGCGAGGTTACGCTCGTTGAATCGCTTTACCCAATCAGGTAACTGCGCCATGTAGTATGAACTGGTTACAAAGCCACCGGAGGTTGCATCCATCCAAAATGCGCCGCTCGCACGATGGCCGGCAGGCAGTATGGCGCTACGATCTTTGATAGCCACCCCAATGGTTTTTGCCTTCATGGACGTATGAAAGCGCCATTGGTCCAGGATGCTGGTCGACTGCATCAGCACCGGAGAGCGTCTGGCACTTGGTTTCTCGGTACCTACAGGTTGTACGCTGCTGTCTTCAACGCAATACACGCTTTGGCCTGTTGTTTTGTCATACCACTCATTGCCTATAATACCATTAACAGCAGGTGTGGTCCCCGTATAAATGGCTGCATGGCCAGGACCTGTAAAGGTAGGCACGTAGTTGTAATAATGGTTGGCCATCACGTAGCCGTCGATAAGGAAGCGCCTAAAGCCTCCTTCCGAGAGCTGCCCCTGATATTTAGAGAGATAATCATAACGCATCTGGTCTACCACGATCCCCACCACCAGCTTTGGCTGGGCCAGGAGGGGCGAGTTCAGCAGAAAGGTGCTGAAACAGAAGAGTAAAAACTTTTTCATTAAGTTGACATAAAAACCATAGGTTGCTGAACCTATGGGAATGAAAGCACTACTTGTAAATCAGTTATTCTTATCCTTCTGTGAAACACCCACTGGTGGTTTAAAGTTGATTCCTAACAGTTCAGCTACAAACGGTGCAATGTCCTCTAAGCCTACGGGTAAGGTTTGTTTAACTTTATTAACACCAGCACCAGAAGCAATAAATCCAGTTTGTATTTCAGGGAAATCAGGATAAAACCCATGGGCTCCCCCTTTTCCTTCTTTACGGGCTGGGCCGTCTACATCTCTTTTCAAGGCTACTCCCTTAACAGCGGCTAAGGCCATAACTGCATCGGGCGCAGCACCAATCCTCTCAAGTTCCTCCTTCTCCACAATCCTAAAAAGCTTTCTTTCTTCCTCCGGTAAATTGTTAAGCAGGTCCCTTACCTGTTTTAGGGTTTTCTTGTCATTCTTATCTTTTAGGTGCAAGAAAGCAGAACCGGTAGCTGTATGAAACATTGCTTTCCATTTTACCTCGATGCCTACTTTAGAAATGAGCCCTTGCTGCGCTAACCACACATTCGGAGACAAACTGGTATGGATGTCAACAAAACCATGATCTCCTACAATTACAAAAGCGGTGCTGTCCAGGATGCCGGCTTTTTCGACTGCCTCCCGAATGGCACCCACCGCATGGTCAGCATTGGCTACTGCTCTAGGCACATTCTTACCCTCACGGCCTTCTGCATGCTGTGCGCCATCTACTCCAACAATGTGAACACTTATAAAGTTTGGCTTATACCTCCTGATAATATAACCTGCCATTCTACCAATGTTCTCATCCATACTATAGTACCGCAGGTTTAAATCATTGGCTTCCAAAGCGCCTGTTGCGTTTTGCATGACCTCCTCAAAGAGCCCTTTAGGAGTAGCGGCTTCACTGATCGGCGCTCTGCGGTCTCCAGGACTTTGCAGCGAAAAGTTCTCAGGCAGGTTGTAATGTATAGGAGCCCCTACAGAAACAGGCCATGATACGGAAGCTGTCTTCATGCCTGCTTTATTCACTTTATCCCAAAGCGTTTCGGTTTGTATCAGTTTTTCTTCCGTAAACCAATTTCCGGTAGCTCCTTGAGGCTCGAAAGGAATGTTATAATAAATGCCATGTGCTGCTGGTAGAGCACCCGTAATAATGGTGGTGTGCGAAGGATATGTAACCGTAGGAAAAATTCCTCTTACGCCTTCCGAATACACTCCTTCTTCCATCAACTGGTGAAGATTGGGAGCAGGCCAGGATTTATCTAAATAAAAATCCGGTCTTAACCCATCTATGCTGATGAGTACCACATACTTTGCCTGTTGCCCTACAGCACTCCCAAAACAAAGTAATGAGGTTAAAAACAATAACAAGGTTCTTTTCATCTTTATGATTGAATGCAAATGATATAATTTGAAATGCCAACCTTATTCAGGTAGTGTGCTCAGTTCCCACTTTATGTTCTCGCGGGCAGAGCTTTCATAGAGCTTGTAGAAAACGTCTGTTTTGAAGATTCGGTCCATTCCTAAAAAATAGTTTAAGACCCTTTTCCGCCCTGCATCAAACTGAGGTGAACTGGCATACTCCAGCCTCACGTTTTGCACATACTTTTTGTAAATGTCTCTCTCCAGACCAAGAATAGACATGTCAGCGTCATTAAATAAATTAGTGTCCTGATCATTGCTTAACGCGTGCGACTTGGTCGCTAAAATCAGTTCCTGGCATTTTGCTATCTTATCTTCCGGGTAGTTGACTTGTCTTAAGTGCTCCACAGCAAGTTCAGCGCTTCTTTCTTCATTCCTGTGATCAGGAGAGCCATAAATCACGTCGTGATAAACCATAGCCAGTACAAGTGTCTCCCAATCCGTTATCTGGTCTTTGCATTTCAGCAACTGGGAATAAAAATTATCGAGGTGCTCCAGGTTATGGTAGTGCCTTTCTTTGCCGGTATAGTTTGCCTCCACCTCCTGCCATAGGCTTTTAGCGATCTTATCGCTTTTGCTATACTTTTTTATGATAGCTTTAAATGCAGTCCTTACCTCATTCTTAGGTGCGGCAGCCGTAGCTACTTGGTGCAGCAGGCACAGTAGCATAGTAAGAGTAAGTACATATTTTATTTGTGGTTTCATGTAACCTATGTTAAAATGTAAACAAGTGTTGCTTAAAGAATTGTTTGTCGGGTTCTGGGCAATTATTTAAATGGATTGGGCCCTCCAGAGCTTTCCGCTACTGTTGCTGCCGTTCTTCAACATCCGACAGTTTATACTTTATGCAGCACCAAGTACTTGCAAGTAAGTTTTGTCGGGAGCAACAGCTGGAGCAGTATCACTAGAAGGCTTTTTTATTAGAATAATTGCTTCTAGATACAACAAGCATTATTTGCATGTACTTCGTGCTCGTCCAACTTTAATTTAAGAAGTCAACTGTTTGCAAAACTCTCCCCATGAGGCGAGAGTTTTGCAAACAGTTATTTTGGTAAAGTACCAGGGTGACATTACTTAAGCAGCGGGAGAACCCTGTCTGCCGTTTTGTTCTGCACAAGCACCTTGTTCATATCCACCTCCATTGTTACCAAACCAGTTGCTTTATCATATGTAAAATCGTCCATGCCCAATTGGCCCGGTATATAAGAAGGAATAATAGCCTGCGTGTGCTCCGCATTTACATTTTTGTTGTTCTGCTGCTCCACCTGCGATACCGGGAAGCGCATACCAAGGTCAGTCATTCTTCTTCCTTCAGACATAAAGATTTCCTGGCGCATTAAACATAGCAAATACAACACCTGGTCAGAGGTAGTGGCGCCATCTATGTCGGCTTCGGTCACGGAGGATCCTGAAACGGTATAGACTGTTATGTTTCCGGCTTGCCTGTCCAGGACAAACCCGCTTCTGGCTGGGCTTGCCTTATCAAATTTCACCTCTACGGTCGCTAAAAGCGGATAGTCACTTCTGTTTCCTTTCCGTTGCGCCAATTTTGCATCTATAGAGGCAACAGGCCTGCGCTTCACCACTTCTAGCAGGCTCTTCAAGACTGTTTTAGCTTCATCAACATTATTGTTTCCTAGTGCTGCTTCTGCCAGGATCAGAAAAGCCTCCTCCCCTTTTAAAATGGCTATCGGCTTCTGATCTGTGCTGGCATTGCCTACATGATAGTACTTGGGATCCAGAAAGTCCAGCCTTGGCAGTGGAGCATAGGTATTGGTGGAACTGCTGAAAGTATAGGTTTGCATCGTGTTAGACACACCGTTTACCCCGTCGAATGCAACCTGTAGCAGCAGCATAGGGTTATTCTTTACTACGTTATCGGCATAAGCAACAGCATTTTGCTTATCTCCCAGGTTATAATAGGCTCTTGCCAACGCCAGGGCATATTGCTGCTTCTTAACAGGATCATTTTGTAAGGCATCCGCTGCCTTAATGTATTCGATCGCTTTCTGTAAACGTTCTGCGGCACTTGCCACGGGCCCACCAGCTGTAAGTGGCAGGTTCTCGTATAGCTCTGCCCCTATCAGATAAGCGTACCCGCCTATAAAGTGCATGTCCGCTTTGATGTTGTCTGTCGTTTCGCGGCTGGCAGGCGCCACATTGTGCAGGCCGTAATCTGCCATCTGGCTTAGGCGGGCAATAGACCTTTGCATGTTATCCACATCAAGGTCTGAATAAAGAATGTTGGGAATATCAAATACCTTGTTAGAAAGGGAGCTGTTGTTATAATAGTTATCGGATGCTATCTCCGTAAAATGAACCGTATTGTTCAGCGTTACTGCCAGTTGCCGGTTCATGCCGTTCAGCCAGATGGCTTCCGACTGAGGTGTCCCCAGAAAAGATTCGTCGGTAACATTGGGGTTCTGCACCTCTACCAGGGAGCAACCAGATAAGCCCGTTAAGATAGCTGCATAAAGCAGTTGTTTTATATAAGTATGCATGATAATGTCTTTCGCGTATTAGAAATTGATTTTAACAGATCCTATAAACTGACGTGGCGCTGAGTAGGCGGCGTAGTTTAGGCCACCTGTTGTGGCAGAACCCTGGCCCTGGGCGCCGCCAGGCATTACGGCCTCAGGATCGGAGGCTGAAGCGGTAAAGTTGAGCGGGTTAACTGCCGTGAATCCGATGCTCAGGTTTTTCAGCACGTTGCCGAGAAACCGCTTGTCAACTGCGTAAACAAGCCCTACTGTCCTTACTTTTAGGAAATCGCTTTTCTCCACAAAAAGCTGCGAGTAGTTCAGCCAGTTTGCTGTGCCGTTTATAGCAATCTCCTCTGCCGGCACACCTTCCGTAGAAGCCCCGTAGTTAATTCTGAACTGCTTGTCCCAGTTAGACAGATATCCTCCAGCCTGATAGTCGGCATTGGCGAAGAAAGAAAGGTTTTTATAAGCAACGTTTAAGCCGGCGCTTCCGGTAAGTTCAGGAAGAGTGGAGCCCAGGAAAGACTGCGGAGTAGTACTCACTAGCGTTCCTTCGGGTCCGAAAGTACCGTAGTTGCCACTTATATACCCCACCGGGTATCCTTCCTTCACCACAATCTGGATAGTCCGGGAGCTCATACCGCTCAGGTTAAATGAAGGGGCACCTCCAGTGCTAACCACCAGGTTATCGATGGTATTGGCAGAGGCCCTTAGCCGCACGTCCCAGTCTTTTCTTTCCAGTAAGGCTACTGTCGTAGAGAATTCCCATCCTTTGTTAGATATAACGCCTATGTTGCGCAACACATTTGGCTCGCCTGAAGATGCGGCCGGAGGAACTACGAACAAGGCATCTTCCGTCCTGTTGTTAAAGTAGTTCACTGTCAGCGACACCTTGTTGTTCAGTAAGCCCAGGTCCACTCCTGCTTCCCTTGAGTGGGTTTTTTCAGGCCGAAGGTCAGGATTGCCAGGCTGGCCGAAAGTGGCAGCCTGCCCGCCCAGAAAGCCGTCAAAGGCAATGGTGCGCTCATTGGCAAACGGAGTAGGGAAATTACCTGCTACACCGTAGTTGGCTCTTATCTTTATAGTGTTGATGAATTTAGGGTTCCAATCTGCAAAGAACGGCTCTGAGGTTAGAATATAAGAGAAGCCAACTTTTGGATAATACTGCACCCCGATAGAACTTCCGAAAGCAGAGTTTCCATCTCCCCTTATGCCCATGTCCAGGAAGTATCTGTTCTTAAAGCCGATGTTCTCTTGCAGAAATAGACCATAATTGGCTACCTCGGCATAAAACTCAGAACTGGTCCGGGTAGCAGCCTGGCTCACTGTTAAAGCTCCGTCACGAATGTCCTGGCCGATATAGGCGATCTGCCTGTCTTCGGTTCTGAAAAGCTGCCCGCCGAGAGTGGTTAGGAAAGAGAAATCGTTGATACGGTAATCATACTGGCCTGTAAGATCCAGTGTCAGACCCAGATAGTTTCTGTCGTAGTTGGAAAGTGACCCAACATTGTTGGACCGGATATGCCGGTTAAAAGCCATAGAAACAACCGACTGCTCTCTTTGCTGGCGAGAATCGATGCCGAAGGCGCCCTTAATCAGCAGCTCTTTGAGTGGCTGGAATTTCAAGGATTGCGAGGTGGTGAACCGGTTAACCTTCGAGGTGTTATTCTGGAGCACTTCTGCAGAGTCAACAAAAGACTTTACTCTGGCAAACTCTGCCTCGCTTAGCTCATCCAGAACAGGGTTAAAACCGGGGCCAATAATTTTGGAGGCGCCGTCTTCGGCAAACCAAAGGCCGGAATAACCGCCGGAGTTACCATTTCTGCCCCGCCTTAAACCCTGGTTATTGTAAGAGAAGCTGCTCTCGTAGGTCAGGTCGCTCAGCACCTTCGCCGAAAAACCTACCCGGAAGTCAATCTTCTCCAACTGGTTCTGGTTATGGATGAGCACGCCGGTGGACTTATTGTAAGAAGCGCCCATGCTATAGCCAAAGTCGCTGTTTCCGCCGTCCATTCCAACACTATACCTGTTGTAAAATCCGTCCTGAAATAACAGGTCTTTCGTTCTGTCGAAGTAGAGGTACTCATTTGTAGCATACTCTCTGCCTACATCCGCACTTGCATTAAACGAGGCCTTTCCGGAGCCATTTTTCTTTGTAAAGATTTGCAACACACCGTTTGCCGCATCCGAACCATATAAAGTAGTAGCAGCGCCACCATTGATGAACTCAATTCTTTCTATGTTTTCAACAGGGATATCGGCAAGAGCGCTGGTGGCTGCTCCCTGCGAAATTCCTCCCGAAAGGCTCATTCCTATAGTGGGGGCAGTATTCAGATTATCCATCCGTACGCCATCAACATAGATGATAGGAGTAGAATTAGCAAAGGCAGAGTTAAGCCCCCGGCTTTGAATGATAGTGGTGGAACCAGCCTGCCCACCCGATAACTTGATCTGAGCGTTAGGAATCTGCGACTGTAAAAGCTGATCGATTCTGTTAACAGGCAGGTGTTTTATCTGCTCTGCTGAAATGGTGGTAACATTTGTCGACAACCTTCTTTTGCTCACATTTAGCCCTTGCCCTGTTACTACCACCTCATCCAGCTTTACCATGTCTTCCTGCATCTCAATGATGAGTAGTGCAGTTCTGTCTGCGCTGTTCAGCACTTTACTTACAGGCATATATCCGACAGCAGTGAAAACAAGCGTAACTCCATTGTTTTGTGTTACCGGAGCAAGTGTCAGTAAGAAATTGCCATTTACATCGGTAGAGGTGCCGTTTTGGGTACCGGCAATCTGAATGCTTACACCAGGAATGGTGTTTTTACTTTTTGCATCCTTTACAACTCCATGCACCTTTTCCTGCGCAAATAAGGGATGGGTATTCACGATCCATAAGAGAATCGCCAATAAGGAGACTTTGTACAGCTTCACAATAGGATAGTTTATAGGTTTTGAATACAGCACAAATCTAAGCCTACGCTATTATCTTAAAATAACCACGTGATTAACATAAGATTAACATTAAGCCCTACAGATTAAGCAATCCTGCTTTTTGATATTTTACCGCATTAAAATAAAACTATCAACTCAAATAGAGGGTAGCGGTTAAAGAGAGGGAGACTGACAGGGTCATTTTATGGCTTCTAAGTGCTACCCAACACCATCAATAAATATCAGTAAATAAAAAAACTGAATTGAAGGCAAAAACTATTGCACACCATTCTAAAGCTTATCATGGCTATTTATAGCCCCCTTAGTGGAAAGAAGACAATATATCTGATAACACCTTTTATGTTGAGCAGAAATTCAATTTGAATATAATGTCATATCTAGCACAAATTACTTTCGGGAGCCACCTGTGAAAAGCATTCTAATCAATGTGAACTATTACATTATGTTTCGATCACCTATTAATAAGAATAGATGGTCCCCTACCCTTCCTTTTGCTAATGAACCTAGGACCTACTCCTGCTTACTAGGTTTTTATTTAATCCTTCGTTTAAATGAAAAGGCAGTCAAAAGGCAGGCATAAGATCATACTGACTAGAATTGAGGATTTTTGTTTTCAAAAATGTCTTTTACTAAATCAAATTTCATTTAACTGCTCAGTAACGGGTTTAGTAAAAAGGGTTGACCCGGTACATGGCAGGGGATGGGTTGTTCTCTTAGCCATATACTCCTTTTTTGCCCGGGCAGGGTGCGGAGCAGTAACTGCGACTGGAACTGCAGGAAACTTTTTATGAAACAGGATGTACCGAATATGATTTGTACCACTGATCGACTCCTGTTCCAAGTCTGTCCGCTGGCCTGTCACCCCCGCTTGTCTCTCGCTCCTTTCTCAAAGCTTACCAGGTTAAACATCTCCCGCATCCTGGACCTGACCCGGCTCCCGTAGGTTTTCTCTATCTCTGAGCTGGTCAGGTTGGTCGTCAGGTGCGTCTTCACCCCCTGGGACACGAACAGGTCGTAGCGGCTCAGGAGGATCTCCCCCATCACGTTACAGGTGTTCCCGTAGTGCTTCAGGCAACTCTCCGCCCCCAGGTCATCGAAACAGTAGGCTCCAGGTTTCCTGGAGGGGCTCCACAGGATGCCCTGGCTGTAGCAGCGGATCACCTCATAACCCTCCTTGTGGAACTCGAAGCTGACCACCCGGCAGGACTTGACCCGGTAGCACTCGTCCGGTGGGCGGAAGAGGCGCAGCAGCGTCATCAGGCTGGTCTTGCCGCACCCGGTCGGGCCGAGGAGCAGGATCCCCTTGCGCAGGCTCAGCCCCATCTGTTCCACCTTCTCCCGATCCTCCACCATGTAGGCCATAAGTTTTTCAAGGAGCGGGTGGTCCTCCTGGTACAGTTTGAAATGCTCCCCGTACAGCTCCTTCCCTTTCCGCTCCAAGAGGGCCAGGCGCCGGTCCAGGTCCGGCTGCCTGTTTACGGCCGCTTTCTCCATAGCATCAGAGGGGCTCGCTATAGTCTTTGGTTTCTCCCCTGTAGCTTGTGGCAGGCTCTGCGGCAAGATTTCTCTGATAGCTTGCATAGTCATTTCCGTTTATCCCGTTGATCATCCATTTCCGCGCGGCTGCCTGCCAGACCTGCACCGGCGTCCGGCCCAGCTGCCAGCCGTTGGCGCTGTAGTGGTGGAAGAATCGGAAGGCCTCCAGCTCCGGCCAGCCCTCCAATAGAAAAAATGCCCGCACTTCCTCCAGCCCCGGCGGCTCCTTCGGCTTTTCTTTCTTTTCTTTTTTGGCGCAACTTTTTTCTTTTCTTTCTTTTCCGGATTTTCCAGTGTCCCTCCCTTCCTGTTCATTTTCTGAACTGGTTGTAAAAATGGGTGCTCCTCTATTGTTTAAATTGTTTACTATGTTTTTATTGTTTATACTGTTTATAGAAGGGCCTAGCACCCGTACAGCTCCGGCACAGGACCCGTCCACAGCCGGTTCGGCTCCGGTACAAGAAATAGGCAGGTTCTCTTTTTGCTTTTTTGGGAGTTTTTCTTCAAAGCCAAGCATGTACACCAGGCTCCCGCGGAAGTGGTTGTAGGAGGGGTCGTAGTGTATGTAGCCCCAGCCATGCAGCTCCCTGATGCACTTGTGGTAGGTGACGCGGGAGCTGATCTTGGAGATCTCCATCACCTCCGCCCGCGAGATGGAGACGGGGTTTTTGAAACGGCCCATGTTCCACTGCTGGAACAGGGCCATGTAGAGGCTCACGTGCGTGGGGTTGAGCCGGTAGTCTCTCGAGGCCAGCTCGAAAAAGCCGGTCAGGTGCGTGATGTAGTTCATAGTCCTGCGGTTTGGTTGTTGCTTTTGTTCCCTTCCATCAGTTTCTCGATATCCTCCTGGCGGTAGTAGATGGTCCCCCCGATCTTGCTGAAGGGCAGGGTGCCGTTGATGCGCAGGGACTGCAGGGTGGCCGGTGAAATCTTGAGCAGCTTGCGTACCTCCGCTGATTTGAGCACCTGCTTCTGGGTTTGAGTTGGCTGCCGTTTGCTGAGCAGCTGCTGCAGGTCCTCGAGCAGCTGCCGCCGGAAGTGCTGCAGATCTTCCTTGGTGATGATCTCTACTGACATATTTTACACATTTGGTTAGGCTCCAAAACTGTAAAAGTCACCTCAGCATTTTTCAGTAGGACATCCGTAGGTGGGGAAAATTCCGCTTACCTCTCAGCAGGGAAGCTAAACTTCAAAACGCATTGCCTTATGGAGGTAATAGTACCCTGAATAAGCTCAACGGCAGCCAAAAGCAGCCTTCACAACCCCCTCGATTCACCTGAAACAGCCATAGAAAATATTCCCCAAGTTGGGTAGACCTTGTGAAAAGCACCGCTGTCCCCTGCCAATCTTTGCCTTTCCACCTCAAAAAGCCATGGAAAGAAACACTACACCAACACCCCATCCAGCCAGAGGTCAACTGGAAAAAACAAAGCTGTTGCCCCTGGAAAGCAGCGGTCCTCCAGGTAGCTATCCGCTTCTAAATCTCAAAAGCACCAGGTCTCCGGCAAGGTCCGGAGGAGGGGGAGCCTGCGGTCTGGTGCAGGCAGCAAGATGTATTTTTGTAAACAAAAAAGGCGGCCTCCCCTCCCTTTCGGTCCGCCCCGCTGCCCCTTCACCTCGGAACTCGGTTTCTGTTTTTGATGCCTGACGATGCCCAGAAAGAAGCACCCACAGCCCGCGCAGCTCCTCTCCCGCCCCGTCGCCCTCCGGCTCATGGAGCAGGAGTACAGGCGGCTGGAGGCCCTCCGCCGCCAGAGCGACTGTCACTCCCTCGGGGAGGTGATCCGGCGTATCCTGGCGCGGCAGCCCATCAGGCTGTTCCACAAGGACAGCTCGATGGATGGTGTGGTGGAGGAGCTGGCGGCCGTACGTGCCGAGTTGCGGGCCATCGGCCTCAACATCAACCAGGTCACCCGCCACTTCAACGGCACCACCAATGCCAATAAGCGGGTGCTGCTGGCCCACCAGGCCCTGGAGCAGTACCGGAAGGTGGAGGCCAAGGTCAGCCTGCTCCTCTCGCTCATCTCCCAACTCGCTAAAAAATGGTAGCCAAGATCATCACCGGTAAAAGCATCCAGGGCGCCCTCAACTACAACGAGCACAAGGTGCGGGAGGGAAAGGCGGAGCTCCTCTTCGCCAGCCGCTTCCTGCTGGAGCCAGAGGAGCTCTCGTTCCGGGACAAGCTGCAGCGCTTCGAGCGGCTGCTGGAGAAAAGCCCGCAGGTGAGGACCAACACGCTCCACATCTCCCTCAACTTCGACCCCGGCGAGAAGCTGGAGCCGGAGCGGCTGCAGGCCATCGCCATCCGCTACATGGACAGGATCGGCTTCGGGGAGCAGCCTTACCTGGTCTACCGCCACCACGACGCGGCCCACCCGCACCTGCACATCGTCACCACCAACATCCGCCCCGACGGCAGCCGCATCGACCTCCACAACATCGGCAGGCTCCGCTCCGAGCCCGCCCGCAAGGAGATCGAGCTGGAGTACGGGCTGGTGCAGGCCGAAAAGATGAAAAAAGGAGAAGAACTCCCCCTGGAGCCGCTCCAGCTAGAGAAGGCGGTATACGGAAAGTCGGAGACAAAGCGCAGCATCGCCCATATCGTCACGAGCGTTACCCGCCACTACAACTACACCAGCCTGGCAGAGCTCAACGCCGTGCTGCGCCACTTCGGCGTGACGGCAGACCGGGGAGGCGAGCGCACGCAGATGCACCAGAAGAAGGGGCTGGTCTACAGCATCGTCAATGACAGAGGCGAGAAGCAGGGCGTGCCCCTCAAAGCCAGCGCCCTCCCCAGCAAGCCCACCCTGGCCTTCTTGGAAAAGCAGTTCGAGCAGAACAAACTGAGCCGGCGACCTTACCAGCTCGCCCTGCGGAGCAGCATTGACAAAGCCTTCCGCAGCCATCCCACCAGCAGCAGGGACAGTTTTATAAAGCGGTTGAAAAAGCAGGAGATCCAGGTGCTTTTCCGGGAGAACAGCCAGGGCCTCCCCTATGGCGTGACCTATATCGACCACCGGCACCGGGCCGTCTTCAACGGCAGCGAGCTGGGCAAAGCCTACAGCGCCAAAGCCCTCACCGAGCGCTTCCGCCAGCGCGTGGAACAGCGGGATGAGGTTGAACAGACAAAACAGGAAGGACCGCCGCAGCACACAGTTACGATGTCCTTCTCGCAGCCAAGGCAGCACGCGCAGGGAACAGTCCATCCGCAACAACCGGAGGCGGTGGGACTGCTGGACACGCTCCTGAAAGCAGAGCAACAGGGCTACCTGCCCGAGGCACTCCGCCGGAAGAGAAAGAAGCGACGCCGAAGACCCCGGCTCTAGCGGAACCCTGAACTTTTAACTCATAGCTCTAAACTTTTAACGCTTAACTAAAGAAAGTGAACACCGGAGAAAACACACAGGCCCTGCGCCAGATCATCGACTTCACCAGGCTGCTGAGCCTGGTGATCCTGCTGCTGCATTTCTACATCGCCTGCCATGCCGCCTTTGCAGCTTGGGAGCTGACCGCTCCTGTCGTAGACCGCATGCTGCTCCACACCCAGCGGCTGCCGCTCTTCCAGGGCCTGCTGATGCCGAAGGCCGCGGCCCTGCTCCTGCTATGCATCTCGCTGCTGGGCGCCAAGGGAAAAAAAGACGAGCACATCAAACAAAGCACCATCCTCAGCTACCTGCTCCTGGGACTGCTACTCTACTGGGTGAGCACCGTATTTCTACTTACTACCTTTGCAGAAGCCACCTTAGCCGCACCATTCTACATAGGCACCACGGCAATAGGTTACCTGCTTATCCTGGCCGGTGGCACACTCCTCTCGCGGCTGATCAAGCTGCAGCTGGACGGGGACATCTTCAACCGCCTCAACGAGTCCTTCCCGCAGGAGGAGCGCCTGCTGGAGAACGAGTACTCCATCAACCTGCCGGCCCGGTACCAGCTCCGGGGCAGGACGCGCAGCAGCTGGATCAACGTCGTCAACCCCTTCCGGGCGCTGCTGGTGATCGGCACGCCTGGGGCCGGCAAGTCCTACTTCGTCATCCGCCACGTCATCACGCAGCACATCCGCAAAGGCTTTGCCCTCTTCCTCTACGACTTCAAGTACGACGACCTGACCCGCATCGCCTACAACACCCTGCTCCGCCACCAGGACAAGTACCCGGTCAAGCCCAGCTTCTACGTCATCAACTTCGACGACCTCTCCCGCACCCACCGCTGCAACCCGCTCGACCCGGACACCATGAACGACATCACCGACGCCACCGAGGCCTCCCGCACCATCATGCTGGGGCTCAACCGGGAGTGGATCAAAAAGCAGGGGGACTTCTTCGTCGAGTCCCCCATCAACTTTGTCACGGCCATCATCTGGTTTCTGAAAAAATACCGGGGCGGCCGCTACTGCACCTTGCCGCACGTCATCGAGCTCATGGAGGCGCCCTACGGGCAGCTCTTCTCCCTGCTCCGGACGGAGCCCGAGATCGAGGTGCTCATCAACCCCTTCGTCTCCGCCTTCGAGCAGGAGGCCGTCGACCAGCTCGAGGGGCAGATCGCCAGCGCCAAGATCAGCATGGCCCGGCTCGTCTCCCCCCAGCTCTACTACGTGCTCTCGGGCAACGACTTCACGCTGGACCTCAACAACCCGCAGGCCCCCAAGCTCGTCTGCCTGGGCAATAACCCGCTCAAGCAGCAGGTCTACGGGGCGGTGCTCTCCCTCTACGTCTCCCGCACGATCAAGCTGGTCAACCAGAAGGGCAGGCTCAAGAGCAGCTTGGTCTTCGACGAGTTCCCCACCATCTACTTCAACGGCATCGACAGCCTCATCGCCACGGCCCGCTCCAACAGGGTGGCCACCACCCTGGGCGTGCAGGACTACAGCCAGCTCAAAAAGGACTATGGAAGGGAGCAGGCCGAGGTGGTGATGAACATCGTGGGCAACGTCATCAGCGGGCAGGTGACCGGGGAGACAGCCAAGCAGCTATCCGAGCGCTTCGGCAAGATCCTGCAGCAGCGGGAGAGCGTGTCGATCAACAGCAGCGACACCTCCGTGAGCCGCTCCACCCAGCTGGACGCCGCCGTCCCCCCCGCCACCATCGCCTCGCTCTCCTCGGGTGAGTTCGTGGGCATGGTGGCCGACGACCCGCAGTGCCGGATAGCACTGAAGGCCTTCCACGCTGAGATCCTCAACGACCATAAAGCCATCGCCCGGGAGGAGCAAGCCTATGTGCCTGTTCCCCTCATCCGGGAGGTGGATGCAACAGCGATACACGAGAACTATGTGCGGATAAAACAGGAGGTGCAGCTGGTCCTGGCCTCAACGCCTTCACCGGGTTGACAACCACAGGCTCCCCTACCAGAACTTCGCTTTCACCATGACTGCAAAGCCTGTGAAAGCACGCCATCAAATGCAATGTTAGACGAGCACGCCAAGTCGACGGGCAGCCTTATATAGGCAACTTTTTGCATGTTACCAAATCAGCATTTATTCCATTTTTTTCACACTTGAAAGCCTTATATTGAAGTATGTACCAGCACCCTGGCCATACCTGACAACAGGAAGAACAACAGTGCTGAAATTCTTCCCGGACACAAAAAGTAAAATATGAATAATAAAATACTCTGTCACCTGGGAGCTGTTTTCATTTCAAGGCTCTGAGGCAGGGGCACGCAACCCCATTCATCATAGCCATATGTGACACCTGTAACAGAATGAAACCATTGTTATGATACAACAAGCCGAAAAACTCTATGACCAGCTGGTGGAAAAGCCGCGGGAGGTAGAGGCCGCTCCCGCCGGCACCCCGGCACAACGCCATGAAACAAACCTAAGGATCCTAAACGAAGCCATCCAGGAGCTTAAGAAACTGGTTGTCAACCACTCCTTCCCCGAGGAGCAGGAGGAGATCAAGTTCTTCAGGCACATCAAGCCCAGGTTCACCAGCCTGCTGATCTACCACTCCCGGCTGGCCCTGCTCGAGCTCAGGCTTCCGCTGGGCAACCTCCGGGACCTCCGGAGGTATTACGAGAACGAGCTCCAGCTCATCCGCCACTTCTTTGATGACCACACCCAGTTCTACCAGTACTTCTACTCCGGCGCCACCTTCCTGGACTCGAAGTACTTCGTGCGCGGGAATTGTGATTTTCCCCTATATTACAGCGTCTCCAACCTCAGCATGTCCCCCATGGACACCGATACGCGCTTCACCACCCACTACGACTACCTCGTCGCCTGCTTCCAGGCGAACGAGCGCCTGCGGGATTTTCTGGTAAAATCGCTGATGTTACTGGAAGGGGGAAAAATCCCGGATAATTTACAATCCGCTGCAAAAAGCAGCTTATCCTGGACCGGCTGCAAGGTGCACCTGATCGAGCTGGCCTACGCCCTGTGCGAGTCCGGGCAGATCAACGGCGGCACCACCGGCGTGATGGAGATCGTGGAGCGGCTGGAGCACCTGTTCCAGGTGAAACTGGGCAACGTCTACCGCACCTTCCAGGAGATGCGCCAGCGCAAGAAAGACAGCCGCACCAAACTGCTCGACCTGATGAAAGAGCGGCTCCTGCGACGGATGGACGAGCTGGACGGAGCCTAAGAAGGTTTAAACATAAGGCATGAAAGACACAGAAAAGAGGCTGTGGAAATATGGAAAAGCTCCCAAAGGGACTTTACCACATTTCCACAGCCTTTTTAGTAGTTGTTATGATGAATATTGAATTTATATTTTCCGGGCTTCTTCAGATTATTTGAAAAACAATGCTACTGCTGAGCCCTTCAAGGCTCCTGCCTGGCAATGCTCAGCCAGAACACCAGCTGTTGCAAAGGCAGCATGGTATGCGGAGAATATAAAACAGATTATCGTAACCTAAGGTCAGTCAGGTAGCGCTTGTATAATACCAAATAGTAAAAAGGTCATTCCATATTTTGAGTAGCCTCCCTGACAGCCCTTTTTATGTAAGGGTATCCGGTAAGGGAGGCTACCTGCTCTTTGGAGTACTCCCTGACCGTGCTGGCAATCCACTCTTCGAGCTCCTGCTCGTCCTTGAAGTTGTGGAAGGCCACCCTGTCCTTCATGTCTTCCCAGAACCGCTCCACCGGGTTGAGCTCCGGGTTGGAGGAGGGCAGGAAGACCAGGCGGATATTCTCCGGCACCTGTAGCTGCTTTGCCCTGTGGTAGCCTGCCCTGTCCAGGAAGACGAACTTCATGGTCTGAGGCTCATGGCGGGAGAACTCTGAGAGCAGGTACTCGAAGTAGAGCGTGTTCACCTGCGGGGCCGTGACAAAGAAGAGGTCCCCCTCCAGCGGGTCCACCAAACTGTAGCAGTAGCGGTAGGGGAAGCGGTGCTGGAAAGCCCCCACCGGCTTGACGCCCGGCAGGGTGATGGCCCTGCGCAGCACGGTCAGCAGGCCGAAGCAACTCTCGTCCTGGAAGTACACCTTCCAGCCCGTCACCTTTCCGGCCCTGGCGGCAGGGGCGTAGTGGCGCCTGAGCAGGAGAGCAGCAGCAGGCTCAGTTTTTTTTAAACTTCTCCTCGTAGGCCGCGTCCTTCCTCAGGTTGCTCCTGCGGACCACCTTGAGCTTGGCCCCCAGGCGGTAGCGGACAAAGCGGTGCACGTGCTCATAGCTCAGCCCAATGCCGTGCTCCTGCTTGAGCCAGCGCTGTATCTGCTTGTAGGAGGTGAAGTAATGGCCGGCATCCGATAGCTTTGCCTGCAGCTCCTCCAAGGCCCTGCCCCCTATCACCGAGCCGCGAGGACGGCCCGTGGTGGCCACTTCCAGGCACGCGGCCAGCCCCCGCTCCCGGTAGAGCCGCAGCCACCGGCCCACCGCATGGCGCTCATAGCCTAGCTGCTCACTTAGCTGCTCGCAGCTGCCGGCCTGCCCGCTCTGGCACAAGTAAAAAGCACGCAGACGGGCCTGGGCCAGCGGGTGCTTCTGCTTGCGGCTTAACCGCAAAAGCTCCTCCGGGCTCTCCTTTATCTCTATAGTGAGTGCTTTTCCCATAGGAGATAAACAAACAGAAGATACGGAACGTTCTTTTTACTATTTGGTATTACTCAACTGCAACTCCAGAAAATGTTTCCCGAACCGATGTAGGTTGGCACGTAATTCACAACAGGACGCCTGAGTACCTCCCTAAATTTGGAAAGGGAGAAAACACCCAAAAATCGCGCTAATACTAAAATATTCATTTTTGGTGCAGAAACCCTGAATAAAAAAATGCTTTCAATAGAGTTCTGCTGCTCCTGATGCTACTGATGCTACTGATTTGATTTAGGTTTGCATCCACTACAGGTTTCTCTTTTTCAACTCACTTACTGCGAAATCTGCTGCCCGTGCTGTCAGGGCCATATAAGTTAAGGATGGATTCTGGGTGGAGGTGGAAGTCATGCAGGCGCCATCTGTCACGAACACATTTTTGCAGGCGTGCAATTGGTTATATTTGTTGAGTAACGACGTTTTTGGATCGTGGCCCATACGCACGCCGCCCATTTCATGAATATCCAGTCCGGGTGCCTGGCCGGTGTCTATTGTCTTGATATTAGAAAAACCTACCTTCGTGAACATTTCCGTAAACTGCTCATGGTAGTCGGCCATCATGTTGCGGTCGTTCTCGTCATAGTCCAAGGCTATGTTCACCAGCGGAACACCCCATTTGTCGGTCCTGGATTTGCTCAGGCTTACCTGGCTTTCTTCTTTCGGAATGGTTTCTCCCATCATGTGCGAACCGATTTTCCAGTTGCTCCATTTGGGGTTCAGGAGCTGCTTTTTTAAAGAGGCACCAAAGCCGGAGCGGTCTTCCACTTCGTAACGCCTGGCATTCAGGGCGCCAGCATATCCTCTCAGGAAATTGGTTTCCTGTCTGTGCAGGTTTCTGAACCTCGGGATGTAACCACCCGCCGCCGGGTTGCGGCCATCTGTGGTATATTCCAGCAGTCCTTCATACTCCGCCGTTATTCTGGCCCTGTAGTTATGAAACGCAAAATACTTACCCAGCAGCCCACTATCATTTCCTAAACCTTCCGGGAAACGATCGGATGTAGAGTTCAGCAAGATTTGGTTGGTATTGACCGCTGAAGCGTTGACAAAAATAATCTGTGCGTAGAATTCCGTCACCTCCCGGGTGTTGGCATCTATTACCCGCACACCTGTGGCCTTGCCTGCCTTTTCATCATAGATAATAGAATCTACTACGGCAAACGGGTGCAGCGTAAGATGGCCAGTTCGGGCAGCCCAGGGTAAGGTGGACGAGTTGCTGCTAAAATAGCCGCCAAAGGGGCAGCCGCGCTGGCACAAGGTGCGGTTCTGGCACTGCGCCCTGCCCTGCTCCAGGTGGATCGGGTTCGGTTTGGAAAGATGCGCGCAGCGGGCGCTGATCACATGGCGGTTTCCGTACTGGGTCTTTAACTGTTCCTTAAAATAGGCCTCTACACTATTGAGCGGGTAAGCGGGCAGAAAATCACCGTCGGGCAGTTCAGCCAGACCGTCAGTGTTTCCGGAAATACCGGCAAATTTTTCTACGTAACTGTACCAGGGCGCAATGTCTTTGTACCTGATGGGCCAGTCTACGGCAAAACCATCGCGGGCAGGGCCTTCAAAATCGAAATCGCTCCAGCGTTGGGTCTGCCTGGCCCAGAGCAGCGACTTGCCTCCTACCTGGTAACCACGAATCCAGTCAAAAGGCTTTTCCTGCACGTAAGGCTGCTCCGAGTCTTTTACAAAAAAGTGCATAGAGTCTTCCCGGAAGGCATAGCATCGGCTCACGATCGGCTCGTTCTCTTTTATGGCAAGAGGCACCTCCAGCCTGTGCTCAAACTCATAGGGCATTTTGTTGGTGGTAGGGTAATCTACCGGATGCTTTACGTCGCGCCCCCGCTCCAGCACCAGGGTTTTCAGTCCTTTTTCTGTCAGTTCCTTGGCCGCCCACCCGCCACTAATGCCGGAGCCAATCACGATGGCATCGAAGGTGCGCTGCTCTACGCTTTTTAAATTTAAATTTGCCATGGCCTAACTAACTAATGTTTTACTTACAGGATAATAACCATCGTATCTGCCCGGAATGAGTTCATACACACGCAGTTTCGTCATCACCAATTCTGAATTCAGATATCCTTTGATGGTTTCGTTTTTCATGATGCTGTAGAAGGTAAGCACGTCCTGGGGTGCCTTCTTATTGTTCAGAGCGGCGATCGCCTCCTGCCGCTGCTCCAGGCTGCAATCTGGAAAGGCGGAACCATATTGTTTTTTCACCATTTCTTCGAACTGCGCAAGTCCGGTCATAAAAGCTTTCTGGTCTTGTTTATTGTGGCAATCGTCGAGCATTTTCAGCACAAACAGGTGCAGCCCTAATTCTTTGGCTCCCGCTGTGTCGGTGGCCGGCAGTATAGTTTCGGCTACCTCTGCCAGCACCCTCTCCTGCCCTTCCGACACCGCCAGGTTTTCTAAGCGAATAGAGGCTTTCTTCTCTTCCGTGATGCAGGATGGCAGCAATACGACCGCACCCGAAAATAAAACCAGGTTTTTAATTACCGAACGTCTGTCCATAAAATCTTCTTTCTGCTAATTTCGTTCTTATTTTTTGCTAACCACACTTCTGAAATATGTCACACTTTGTTTAACATCCGGTGTGTTATGGTTCCAGTTATATTCGTACTCGGCAGAGAGCATGCCCTTGAATTTCTGCCTTTTTAACTCCCCGATAACGCCTGCTATGTTGGTAACGCCCTGCCCCCAGTGTACATCGTGCCCTTTCAGGTCCTGCTCATGCAAATCCTTTACATGCAAATGAAAGATCCGGCCTTCTAACTGCTTCAGGCTGGCAACAGGATCGATCCCGGAGCGGGTCCAATGACCGATATCGGCGCACACACCCATTCGCTTGCTTTGGCCCTTCAGGGCATCCTCTACAATAGCAGGGTTCCAGTAGCGCGACGGTGTAGGGTGATTATGAATGGCTACCTTGATTTTAAATTCATCGCAAAGCTGCGATACCAACGGCAGGTCCTCCAGCTTCGGTTCGGAGGTAATGGTCTCTATGCCCATGGCTTTTGCGAATATAAACAGTTGCCGCCAGTCTTCTGCATTGCCCGGCGAAACCACACCGAATGCCTTCATTTTAATTCCTTTCTTCTTCAGCATGGCTAGGAGCTGTTGCCTTTTCTCGGCCTCCATCCGAATGTCCATCTTGCCTTCCAGGCCACCGCCCAGCGGCTGCCCCGGGTAAGCTTCCACATATTTCAGGCCACAGCTGTCGATCTTGCTTAGCGCTTCATAAAAGGTAAAGTTCTTAAACGTATAGGCCTGCGCTCCCAGTTCCCAGCCCAGTTTGGCTTCGGGGTGTTTTTGGGCATAAGCTGCTAGGCTGCCACCTAAGAGCAACACCAGGCAAGCAAAAGCCTGCAGTATTTTAACATGAAGTATCATATAGGTAATAGTTAGTGTATGCTAAATAAAGATCCAGTAATAAGTAGTGCTGCCAGGCAAGCTGACTGGGGCTTTGGAGAAATTATGCTAATAGAAATGGGCCTCCGGCGCTTACTCCCTCTGCTGCTGCTGCTGTTTTATCGCTTTGCCTTGAGTTCGCTGATGGCTACCTCCGGTACCAGCACTTTGTTTACCTGCTCGGTTACCAGACTTTTAGGCAATTTAAAAGCAGCTGTCTGCCTGATGTTCCTGGACGAAGCGCCTACTTTTACGGTGTACTTGCCGGCTTCTGCCACCCAGGCTGTTTTTCTGGTATCGAAAGAGGAAAGCGCGCGGGCATCCAAAGTAAAGGTTATGGTCTCTGACTGACCTGGTTGCAACAGCCCGGTTTTGGCAAAACCTTTCAGCTCTTTCTCTGGCTTGTCCATGGTTTTGGCAGGAGCGCTGAGGTACAGCTGCACTACTTCCCGGCCAGCTACTTTACCAGTGTTCTTCACTTCCAGCGTTACCGTCAGCTGGTCTTTGAACTTACCTGCGCTGAGGTTTAATTTGCCGTACTCGAAATTGGTATAAGACAGGCCATAGCCAAACTCATAGGCAGGGTTTACCTTGAAAGCATCGTAGTAGCGGTAGCCGACGTAAATTCCTTCTTCGTACACCACTTTTTCAGGTTTGCCAGCCGGTGTGCCCGGAAAGTTTTTGGCTGACGGGGAATCCTGGTACGTTATAGGGAAGGTGGTGGCCAATTTGCCGGATGGGTTCACTTTCCCGCTCATCAGGTCGGCCAGGACATGACCTCCCTCCTGACCAGGCTGCCAGGCCAGCAGGATAGCGTCAGCCTGGTCGCGCCAGCTGGCTACTTCGATTACACCACCAATGTTGAGCACAACCACCACTTTTTTGCCTTTTGCCCGAAACGCCTCCGAAACAGACTTCAACAGCTTTTTCTCCTCAGCCGACAGGTAATAATCGTTGTCCAGCTTCCTGTCGCCTCCCTCACCAAACACGCGCATCAGCGTTACCACCGCCATGTCTGCTTCCTGTGCCTTTCTTCGGATCAGGTTTTCGTCAATGGCCTGCTCTCCCAGGATGCTGTCCAGTTTGGGCATGGCAGTGATCAGGCTGTCGGCTTTCATGTTGCGCGGGCGGCCTTTCTTCAGGTATTCCTGGTAGCTGGCTTGCAGTTCTTTGTCGAGCTGGTAGCCTGCCTTCTGGAGCCCTTCGGTCAGCGAAACACTGTATTTGTTGTTTACCATGCCACTGCCGGTGCCACCCACTATCATTTTATAAGAGTAGTTTCCGAAAGCGGCAATTTTCTGGTTGCTATTTGCTATTGGCAGCGTCTCCTGCTCATTTTTCAGCAACACCACCGACTGTGCCGCAGCTTCGCGGGCCAGCTGGGCATTTTGCTCCAGGTTGGGCTTATCGGAGTACGGGTAGTTCTTATACGTCGGGGTCTGCATGGCCACCTTCAGGATACGCCCAATGTTATGGTCCAGCACTTTCATATCGAGGGCGCCGTTACGGGCAGCGCTGTCTATTTTGTTCGACCACACCGCCAGGCCCGGCATCAGCAAATCATTGCCTGCCTGCATCTGCTTCAGGGCGTCTTCGCCACCATACCAGTCGCTCAATACAAAGCCGTTAAAGCCCCATTCCTTGCGCAGAATCGTCTCCAGCAGTTCCCCGCTTTCGGAGGTATACACGCCATTGATCTTGTTGTAGGACGACATCACCGTCCAGGGATCAGCTTCCTCTACCGCAATTTTAAAGCCCTGCAGGTAGATTTCGCGCAGCGCCCGCTCGCTTACAATGGTGTTGATAAAGCGGCGGCTGGTTTCCTGGTTATTGGCGGCGAAGTGCTTAATGGAAGTGCCCACTCCCTGTGATTGAATGCCCTTAACGGCTGCTGCTGTCATTTTACCGGAGATAAGCGGGTCTTCGGAATAATATTCGAAGCTTCGGCCTCCAAGCGGATCCCGGTGAATATTCAGCGCCGGGGCAAGCAGAATGTCCACGCCGTACTCCAGCGCCTCGTGCCCCATAGCGCTGCCAACACGCTCAGCCAGTTTCAGGTCCCAGCTCGAAGCCACCAGCGATGCCACCGGAAAAGCGGTGCAGTAGTAGGAGTTCGGGTCGTTGTCTCTCCGGGGAGCAATCCGCAAACCGGCAGGTCCGTCAGAGAGGTAAATGGCCGGAATGCCCAGGCGCACAAACGGATAGGTGTAGCCTCCTACTGCCGCAATGTTTTTTTGTTTCCGCCCGGGTGTGGCTACAGGCACCACCTCCCGTCTTTTGGCCCCGGTTACCATCAGCGACTTTTCTTCTATGCTCATGGCATCTATCACCTCCTGTAAAGGATTCTGGCCGAGCTGCGGGGCCGGTTTGGTTGGCGGCATGGCAGAAGAATTATTCATGGCCGACTGGGCCATGCCTGATCCGGCAAAGAAGCACTGGGTGATAAAGCAAACGAGCAGTGGGTATTTTGATATTTTCATATTAAAAGATAATAGATTTAAGTTTTGTCCGGTCAGCTTGCCAAGCGGCAGAGGTCCGGATTTTGCAATTATTCTAATTAAACAGGGCCTCCGGATAGTGTTGCTGCCCCTGCTGCTGATCAGTTTTACCCGTGAAAGATTTTATAGGCCTGTACCGGGTACAACATAACTATCTTCTCGAGCTTTAGCAGCAGCATCAGCAGAAGGAGTAACCACTGGAGGGCTAGTTTCATTAGTATAATTCCTCCAGAACCTGACAGAAAATTTTTCAGGTACGGTAGACTGAAATGGTTTAAGTGTTCTTCAAAGAAGATCATTTAAACCATTTCAGCAGTTCTTCTGCAATAACCGTATGGCCGCGCTGGTTCGGGTGGTTCACATGCGACATGTAGGGCTCCACAGTTCCTTCGGTTTTTGCGATCTTCTCAAACTCCGCGTACGGATCGGCCAGGCCAACTTTATATTTGGCCGCCAGAGCCCGGATCTGTTTGGCATGCTGGGCCAGCTTATTGTCCGGGTTTTTCAGATCCTGCCGCTGATCCGGCGAAGGCGTTACTAGAATCACTTTTATGTTGTGCCGGAGTGCCTCCTCTATCATTTTCTCCCAGGCCACCTTCGACCTCTCCAGGCCAGGCCCCATGTCGTTAAGCGCATAGTCTATAAACAGCACATCAGGTTTGTGTGGTAGCACGTCGGTGGCAAGGCGGGGCTGGCCCTTTTCGGCATACTCCCCTCCTATGGCCGTAATAATGACATTGATAACCGCATGCGGGTACTCCTGCTTCAGCTTGCTTAACAAAAGGTGCGGGTACGACTCCAGCGTATGCACCTCCTGCCGGCTCCAGTACCCCGACGGTACCGAATGACCATGAAACACCAGGTTGATTCTCCTGTTATTCGGGAATACCGTTTTCAGCTCTTGCTGTACCTCGCTTAAATAAACAGAACTGCCTGCGCTTTTCAGGCTCTGGCACTGTGCCGAAAAAGCTAACAGCAAGGCTAATACAATCAGGTTCGTTTTTCTCATTTTCAACAGACAGCCATTTACCAGGAAACCACCAGATTTCCGGTCACATTTTTCACTACATAACTTTTCCCGAATTCCTTCTCCCCTTTCTGGGCAGGAATCTTTCCTTTTTTCCAGGGGTAGGTGGCGTTCACGTAAAAATGAATACCGTCGTCTGTAATCTGCTCATCGGGGTAAACGCGAACCGTAGCGTTCTGAAGTCCTGATATCTGAAGCCTTCTGCTGATGCCCAGTTCACCGGAGTGCATTTCCTTGCACGATACAATGCCTTCGTTCTGCTCCACAAACACCCGGGCCTCTCTGTTCCAGGCAGTCGGGAAAAAATAAGTAGCATATCCGTTCTGCAGCTCCGTGTCGTAACCATTGAGTACCGGTGCTCCCTGCGGAAATTTAAAGCGATGCTTTACAGAGGTGTTGGGAACATATCCAGACAAGAAATACCCGTTGTTGCTGCGCGAAATGCTTAGAACAGGGCTCTTTACGGCCGGGTCGTATTTATCGACGATGTACTCGAGGCCAAACTCCTGCAGGGCATGCCTTAGATAGGCCGGGCCCACCGCATATTTTTCCGGATCATTTGGTTTCAGGAGTCGTCCCCCTTCGTAGTGGCTGGAATTGGTGCCTCTCACATACACTATTTTGCCGCCTTTCCAGTCTGGCTGCGCCCTTACCCATAGCACGTCGCGGGTGTTTTTGCCCTGCGTCATCTTCACCTTTACCTTAGTGTTCGGGTCTTTCAGTTCTCTGATCTGAGTTTTTAGGCCTCCGCCGGAAAAGAGAGCGGCATGCTGTATAACGGCAGGTGCTGCTTTTGTCAGCCGGTCTTTGCTGTAGCTGTCTGCCAATGTAAACTCTCCTTCCAGTGCAGAAGTGTTCTGCAGGTTCATTAAGGCTGCAAAAGCCGGGCTGGCATGGTCCGCAGGCCCGTACACCATCACCTTACCGCCGTTTTTTACATAATCGATCAAGCTTTTTTCGAAGTCGGAGCCTGCTTCCGGCACAATGGTCACCAGCACAGAGGCATCGAACATGTCCGGCTTGTGCTGCAGGGCAGACCCGAAGTATTTGGTAGAGATAATGGTGTTAAGCGGAAAACCATTGTTGATGGCCTGCCGGATAAACCAGTCGCCATAATATATTTCTGCCAGCCGGTCTTGTTCATTGTAAGCCCAGCTATGATATTCTTCAAAAGGATACACCCAAACCAGCGGCCCCGGCGCAGTCGGGCTGTCGTAGCGGGCTTTCAGAATGTGCGGGGTTACTTCGTTGGGCACCTGTGTCGGCATATTGCCAAAGGAGTCGTCGATGGTCAGGAAATTGAGGTGCGTGGGCAGCTTTATCTCACCCTGCTGGTTAATCATGGCCACTGACATTGGCAGGTAGATGTCGTGTGGTTCACGGCCATACCGGTCGAGCCAGGGGCTGTTCAGCCACCAGGGGTCGTGGGTATAGTAGCGGAAAATGTAGCGGTTGTCGGGCAGCTGCGCAATGCGTGACATGTACCCCACCATCTCCAGTCCAAAATCTCCGTCCAGCGCGGCCCAGGGCGAGTTAGGTGGCGGCAGAATATTATAGCCACCCTCGTAAATCGCCTTCAGGTCTACGCCATCTTTGGCCAGGTCGATGCCCGTAGCCAGGTTGGTGCCCCGCGTCTCGATCCTGAAATCAGGGCATTCCTCCCGGAAAAGGGTCCAGAAATTGATGATCTTGTCTTTGGTGTCTGTCAGATTTTCTTCGTTAAAGCCTTCGCCTGTAAAAATAGTGCCGGTAGAGGCCCAGGGCTCCATGCCAAACCCAAAACCGTTGCTGAACCAGATGTAGTCGAAATCCAGGTCTTTGAGGAAATGCTGGCTCTGGCGACCAAAAAAAGTGCCAAAAGGCGTATTGTCCGGTATTCCGTTCGGAAAGCCTGCGTAAGAATCCTGGTCAGCTTTTAAAGTGGCGTAGCTGAATACAAAAGATTTGTGGCCCATAGCGCTACCTTCCAGAATCTCAGGGTGTTTTTCGTACTTAAAATCTGACTTGGCAAATTCCGGCCCCGGATCAAAAGTAGCTCCTATGCGGATAGGCTTACCCGTAAGGGCTTCACCTGTTTCCTTTAAGGTCCGCACAATAAACTTCAGGTCCTGGTAAGTAAAGTTGGGCGGGTTTTCCATGTACAGGTAAGCCCGCTCATGCAGCGACAGCTCTTTGGGGCCTACGCCTACCTCATGTTCGGTATTCGGGTTACCAATGTATTTTGCCCACTCCAGCGGCTGCTCCAGGCTGCCGTTGTAATCCAGAATTTCGGAGCCATCAGAGGTCCAGAGCATCACCGAAATGGTATCGGCGTGCCGTAACAAAGAGCTCCATTGCGTAAACATCTCTGCCGCCACCCTCCGGATGTAGGCCTCATCGTTTTGCTTGAAAGGCTTCAGAGATGTCTCCAGCGTAATGTTCTGAAACGGTTCCCCCCTCAGGCTAGTGTCTACCAGTGGCAAGGGGGCAGACTGGGCAGCAGTTGGAGCAGGAAGCGGAGGTGGTGGTGTGGTTTTGGAACTGGTGCAACTGTAGGCTAAAAGCCCCAGGAGTAGCCAAAGCCGGTGTTTAAGCTTAAAATTCATTTTTTGTTATAGCGTTATAAGCAGTAATTAAAAGGAAATCAGTATCGGCAATAAGGCACTGGTGTGCTTCAAATTAATTATTAGAAATGATGGAAGATAGGTTCTCTGGCAGATTTTTCAGCATGAAACCTTTTTCCAAATCCATATGGTGGAGCACTTGGTTACGGATCATTAGATTTTCCATAATAGTTTGTCCATTCTGTTATAGACAACGCGTGCCTTTCTTAATTAATAACCTGTATTTTGCTTAATGGCAGGATTTATTTCAATTTCTCTTCTGGGAATAGGCAGGATAAGCTCGTGCGGGGCTATAGAAAAGTTGAGGCCCTTTCCGGCATAGTAGGCATTAACCACCTCTTGTGCCCTGCCAGTTCTTACCAGGTCGAACCATCGGTGCGCTTCGTACGCCAGCTCTACTCTTCTCTCCTGCATTATCACCTCCCGCATCTCCGGCTGAGACAAGCCTTCCAAACTTTGCAAACCGGCCCGACGGCGCACTTCGTTCACATATTGCTGTGCGGATTCCGGGCTCCCCTGCTCATTTAGCGCTTCTGCATACATCAGCAATACATCGGCGTAGCGCAGGACTAAGAAATTAACGGCACCATCTCTTGGGTTTACAGCGGTCAGGTCCACAAACTTAAGGCCATGGCGGCTGTATTCGGTTGCTCCGGTCAGGTTGGAGGTAATGGAGTCGCCTACGGAGGCTTCTCTCCTGCTGTCGTCTGCTTCATAGGCATTCATCAGGCTCAGGGTTGGGGTTATGCGGCCAGAGCCCTGCTGATTATTGGCCAATAGCCCCGTAGAGGCCGGTGTAAACTGTACCGAATAGCTATTTCCTAAGTTCGCGCCCGAAATAAACTTCAGCTCAAAAATAGATTCGGGAAGATTTTCGTTTCCTTTCACAAACATGCTTCTGTAATTTTCCGCCAGGGTGTACTGGCGTGCGTCTATTACTTCTTTCAGTTTGGAGGCGGCCAGGTCGTGGCGCTGCTGGGTCAGATATACTTTCCCCAACAAAGTTTTAACTGATCCGCGGGAGGCATGCCCTTTGTTGGGGTTAACTTCAGCAGGCAGCAGGGTTTCTGCACTTACCAAGTCCTCTATAATCTTACCATAGACTTCTTCTTTTGGCTTTAACGTTAAGTCCGTTGCCTTTATCTGCTCAGGGCTGCGGAACTCCACCTGGCTGATGGGGGCAGACCCAAAAGCCTGCACCATGATAAAATTGGCGTAAGCACGCATAAATTTTGCCTCTCCCAGTATCTTGTTCCTGGTAGCCTCATTAATGTCAGCACCTTCCAGGCGATTGATAATAACATTGCAGCGGGAAACAGTATAAAGTAGTCGGTCCCACACTGATTGAACAATGGTATTGGCCGGTGTTAGATTCATTTCATCAAACTCCACTTCTGTAATGGAGGAAGATGAAATAGAAATCTCCGCATTATCCGACACCAGTTCAGCTATGTAGAAGATATCGGTGTTGTACACGTCCCGGAAGGTTCCGTAAACACCTATCATGGCTTTTTCGAAGTCGTTTTCGGTCTTAAAGAAATTCTGGTCGTTTATCTGCGCTTCCGGTTGCAGGTCTAAAAAATCCTTGCAGGAAGTTAAGGCAACTATCAGGAACAGTATAATGATCGCTTTATTTTTCATGGCTTTGTTGCTGTAGGTTAAACTAACTTATTGAAGCGTTACTCTTAAGCCTAGTGTGAAAATCCTGGGGAGCGGGTACGAAAAATAATCTATCCCACTGGCCGCCACATTGTCGCCGGTTGAGCTTGATTCGGGATCGTAGCCCGGGTAATCGGTAAAGGTGTACACATTCGCCACATCTCCGAACACTGTGAGCGCAGGAATCCGCAGTCTCTGCAGCAGGTTGTCGGGCAGCCTGTAAGACAGGTTGATGTTCCTGATTCTCACAAAAGAGCCATCGAACAGATACCTGGAATTGGAGCTGAGGCCTCTGGCGTAGTCGTTCCGGATGGCTCGGGGTACTATCCCGTCTCCCGGTTCCTGCTCCGATTTCCAGCGGTTGGCCACCAGGGCCAACTGGTTCTGCACACCTGCACTGTTCAGTACGATCTCTCCTCCCTGGAAATAAACCTGGTTTCCTTGCGTACCCACAATGGTCGTACTCAGGGTCAGGTTTTTAAAGGTAAGGTTATTCGTGAAACCGAAAGTGTATTTTGGCCATGGGTTTCCTACAATGGTTCTGTCAGCATCTGTTATCACACCATCGCCGTTCACATCCTCAAACTTTAAATCGCCGGGCTGCACGTTGGGGTGTTGCTTGGGCAGGGCATCTACCTCCGCCTGGTTTTGGAACACCCCGATGGCATGCAGCATAAAGAAGCTTGAAATAGGATGCCCTACTTCCGTTATCTGGTAGGCCGAGTTACTTATTCTGGAACCTGTGGAGCTCAAGGCCAGCACTTTGTTCCGATTCATGCTGATATTGAAGTTCGTGTTCCAGGTGAAATTGGAAGACCTGATATTTACGGTATTTAAGGCAAGTTCTAACCCCCTGTTTTCAAGCTCACCTACATTTTGGGTGGAAGATCCGAAACCTGAAATGGCGGGTAGCAGGCTATTGAGCAACAAGTCCTTTTTGTGGTTCTGGTATACAT
>NZ_VRTY01000043.1 GCF_008017455.1 Pontibacter qinzhouensis
AAGCAGCAAAGGGGGAAAATACACAAATTGTACTTGTCTAATTTTTCAAGTCAAAACTCGCGTTATTAGGATTTTGTTGGCGCTGAGCCTTTGCCAAGGTTATTACCGCTTGCCCAGACACTCGCAGGAGCTGCGCACGCTGCAAGGTCTTTCCTGCACAATTTCGAAATATTACAAGTTTGACCTCTCAACAATCAACAACGAACAACCAGCAATTATTTAAATCAAAACGGCCTTCCAAAGGTTTTTGCCGTCAGATGAGTCAAGGGTCGGAAAGCCTTACAGTATCCAAGATGGTTGCAAGTAGTTAAGACGCTGCGAGGTCTGTGTATTTCTTATTGCTTTTTCAGGTACTGCGCGTATTCTTTGGCGAAGTAAGTCAGAATTACGTCGGCTCCGGCTCTTTTTATGCCAGTCAGGATTTCGGCCATGGCTTTGTCGTTGTCGAGCCAGCCGTTTTGGGCTGCGGCTTTTACCATAGCATACTCGCCGCTGATGTTGTAGGCGGCAATGGGCAGGTTGGAGTTGTCGCGTAGCAGCTTAATAACGTCGAGGTAAGCCAGCGCGGGTTTTACCATCAGGTAATCGGCTCCTTCCAGGGTGTCGAGTTCGGCTTCTATCAGGGCTTCGCGGCTGTTGGCGTAGTTCATCTGGTACGTTTTTTTGTCGCCAGATTTTGGAGCAGAGCCTAAGGCATCGCGGAAGGGACCATAGAAGGCGCTGGCGTATTTAGCTGTATAAGCCATAATCGCCACCTTCTGAAACCCGTTTTCGTCGAGCACCTTCCGGATGTGCCCAATGCGACCATCCATCATGTCGGAAGGAGCTACAATGTCGGCTCCGGCCTGTGCCTGTGTCAGGGCCATTTTTCCCAGCACTTCCAGCGTCTCGTCGTTTATAATTTCACCGTTTTCCACAATACCATCGTGACCATCGGAGCTGTAAGGGTCCATGGCGACGTCGGTTACCAACGCTACCTCCGGAAAGTTCTGCTTGATGGCGCGGATGGCACTCGGGAAAAGGCCTTCCGGGTTCTGGCTCTCGGTGGCATATTTGTCTTTTATGTCTTCGGAGATGCTCGGGAAAGGAGCAAACACCTTTATGCCCAGGTCCACACAAGCCTGCACTTCTTCCAGTACCTGATCGATGGTGTAGCGGAAAATGCCGGGCATAGAGCTGATTTCTATTTTCTTGTTTTCGCCTTCAATTAAAAACAGCGGAAATATAAAATCGTGTACACCAACAGTCGTTTCCTGCACCATGTTGCGGATGGCCTCTGTCTGGCGGTTACGTCTTGGTCTTCGTATCATTGTGTAAATTATTTTACTGGTCGTCACTTCAGAAAAGCAAAGGTAAGGGGCTTCGCTAAATTAAAAATTAGAAATTCAAAATTAGAAATGTCTGGAAATACACTCCCAGAGCCTTAATAATAGCAATTTGTTAGGTCCCTGATTTTTGAGATGCCATAGTTTTTATAACAGTTTTAGTATGCATGCAAAGATTTGCACATCCCTTTCTTCAATCGGAGAATGAGTGGGTGAGAAAGACATGACCTGGTGCTTCGCTAAATTAACTTCCAGCATAAAACTAGTTTGTGTACCTTCTTACTACCTATAACTACCACCTCTTCTAATTTCTAATTTGCCGAAGCATCAGAAATTCATAATCACGTCTTCTATAATATCGCAGCAGGCGTGCACTTGCTCTTCGGTGATAACCAGTGGTGGTGCAAACCGGATAATGTCGCCGTGCGTGGGTTTAGCCAGCAGGCCTTTGTCTTTCAATGCCACACACACATCCCAGGCGGTACGGCCATCGGCGGTGGGTTCTACAATAATGGCATTGAGCAGGCCTTTGCCGCGTACCAGCGTTACTAGTTCCGGCCGCTGCTGTTTCAGGCGTTCCATGCGTGCCCTGAAAACCTCGCCTATAGCGTTTGCATTTTCGGTTAGTTTTTCTTCTTTTATGACCTGCAGGGCAGCCATGGCTACTACGGCTGCCAAGGGGTTACCGCCAAATGTGGAGCCGTGTTCACCGGGCTTAATGCACAGCATAATATCGTCGTCGGCGAGTACCGCCGATACCGGCAGCACCCCGCCCGACAGCGCTTTACCTAATATCAGGATATCGGCTTTTACCTTATCGTAATAACCAGCCAGCAACTCGCCGGTGCGGCCAATGCCTGTCTGGATCTCGTCGGTTATAAAAAGTACATTGTATTTGCGACAGAGCGCATGTGCGTTGGCCAGGTAACCAGCGTCTGGCACTACTACACCTGCCTCGCCCTGAATGGGTTCTACCATAAAGCCACACACGTTCGGGTTTTCCTGCAGTGTCCGCTCCAGTGCCTCCAGGTCGTTGTAAGGTATAACTTTGTAGCCGGGCATGTACGGGCCGAAGCCTTTAGTAGAATCAGGGTCGGTGGAGAAGGAGATAATGCCGGTGGTACGGCCATGGAAGTTGCTTTCGACCACAACGATTTCTGCTTTATGCGGAGCGATTCCTTTTTTCTGGTAGCCCCACTTGCGGGCCAGTTTAATGGCGGTTTCCACAGCCTCTGCCCCCGAGTTCATGAACAGCGATTTCTGGTAATCGAAATACTCGCAGATGTACTGCTCTGCCAGCCCCAGTTTGTCGTTGTAAAATGCCCGCGAGGTAAGTGTTAGCTGCTGGGCCTGCTCTATAAGCGCGCCAATAATTTTAGGGTGGCAATGTCCCTGGTTCACGGCGCTGTAAGCCGAAAGAAAATCGTAGTAACGTTTGCCCTCCACATCCCAGAGGTACACGCCCTCGCCGCGGGTCAGCACCACGGGCAGCGGGTGGTAATTGTGCGCACCAAACTGGTGCTCGGTATCGATGGCTTGTTGGCTCGAAGTAATGGTTTGCATAGACATAGTTTTCAGGGTTAGAGAGAAACCTACAGTTGCAGGCAGTGGTTATATTTTACAGAGAAAATGCGTAATGGTTGTGAAAGGTAGCATGGAATACGATTTTGTGAATTATTCTAATCAAAAAGGCCTTCCGAAGGCAAAAAGACCCAATACTTTTGTTTTCAGATGTATGCTTCTGTAGCGGCGTTACATGGTAACGCCGTTGCCAGCCGATGGCGTTACAGCCAGCTATAAAAAATGCAGGTTAACAGGCTCAACAGCAAACAGAAAGGCCTTGTTCATTCTACAGCCTCGGCGTTACAGTGTAACGCCGCTACGAAGGCGCTGCTTCTGCGCGGGCAGCTGCAAAATAGACCCTGCTGAAGATTTTTTTCGTTCCGCATTTTGATTGCCTTACCTTTGTTGAAATAAAAAAAGAATTTTGAGCCAGCAATTAAAAGAAGGCGAAGACTATTATCTGAATGAGCAGGGGCTGCTGGTATTTACGGCCAGGTACCACCTGAAACGCGGCTATTGCTGCCAGAACGGCTGTAAGCACTGCCCCTACGGCTTTCGTAAAAAACAGCAGCAGGCTAACCGCGGCGGCAAATAGCACATTGGTTTTTTAGCAGCATAGAGGGCAGGAGAGCCGCTTTAACTAGCTTTGCTATAAAAATATTAGCTATGCTTTTGATTTTCTGTATCTTTTTTATGATCTTTGCACCCCTATTGAAATAATTTAGAAGAATATACAAGATGGCAAGAGTTTGCGACTTAACCGGAAAAAGAGTACAAGTTGGTAATAACGTATCACACGCTAACAACAAGACTAAGCGTAAGTTTTATCCAAACCTTCAGAAGAAGCGTTTTTACATCCCTGAAGAAGATGCATGGATAACCCTGAAAGTTTCTACTTCAGCTTTAAGAACCATTAACAAAAATGGTATTACAGCTGTGTTGAAAAAAGCTGTTGAGCAAGGATATATCCTTTACTAGTAACCATTAACCGGCAACGGGTGCTGCTGGTAGAAGCAAGCTTCGTCAGTAAAGCACGCAACCCGGAAAAGCCATCTGGTAACTTGTAGATAAAGCATACCGGCAACGGAGAGAGCTACTGCTGCGGCAGTTTTCGCCTCGCTCCGTTGCTGTTTTTTTGTATGCGGCTACGGCGCTGATTGCTGTGAAGACGGAGAGAATCCAGGGTGGCGAGATGAAGTGCAGTAAGTATCAGCTTTTTACTTAAGCTCATGCTGAGTCTGGAATCTGATCTGGCGGCTTTAAAAAATAAATAAGAAAATTGCACCAAAGCTTTGAATAAAAACATGCACTTCGTTTGCAATGAATAATTTAAGCTTGTATATTTGCAGTCCTAAATAAAAAATTACTAGTTGAGATGGCTAAAAAAGCAAAAGGTAATAGAATCCAGGTAATCATGGAGTGCACAGAGCATAAAGCTACTGGCCTGCCTGGAACTTCAAGGTACATCACTACCAAAAACAGAAAGAACACTACTGGGCGCTTGGAGCTTAAGAAGTACAATCCTGTATTAAGAAAAGTAACCTTACATAAAGAAATTAAATAGACCATGGCTAAGAAAGTTGTTGCGACCCTGAAAACCGCTACAGGCAAAGACTGGGCAAAGGTAATTAAAGCTGTAAAGTCTCCTAAAACTGGTGCTTACACTTTTAGAGAAGAAATGGTACCTGTTGACAAAGTACAGGAGTTCCTGACCAAGTAATACAACCTGCTACTACTCTACTTTACATAGATAGAATCACGAAGAAGTCCCTTAATATGGGACTTTTTTGGTATATTACCGTGTCACTTGACACAACCTCAACACCCTACACTGAATTAAGATGGGAATTTTTGACTTTTTTGGTAAAGAAAAGAAAAAGGAGTCTCTGGATAAAGGTCTGGAGAAGTCCAAAACCAACTTTTTTGGACAATTAAGCAAAGCCGTAATGGGTAAGTCCACAGTAGATGTGGATGTGCTGGACGAGCTGGAGGAAATACTCGTTAATGCCGATGTAGGGGTAGACACCACCATTAAAATAATCGACCGGATCGAGAAACGGGTTGCGCGCGACAAGTATGTGAGCACCGACGAACTGGACAGAATACTACGTGAAGAAATTGCTGCTCTGCTCGGCGAGAACAAAGCCGGAGACGGTGCTAACTTTGAGCTACCTGCCGGCATAAAGCCTTATGTAATTATGGTGGTGGGTGTAAACGGTGTAGGCAAGACTACGACTATCGGCAAGCTGGCATCGCAGTTCCATAAAGCAGGCAAGCAAGTAGTGTTGGGCGCTGCCGATACCTTCCGGGCAGCTGCCGTAGACCAGCTCATTATCTGGGGTGAGCGTGTGGGAGTGCCTGTTATATCGCACGGCATGAACACCGACCCTGCCTCTGTTGCCTACGATGCCGTAAAAAAAGGCGTAGACATGGGAGCCGATGTGGTGATCATAGACACAGCTGGCCGCCTGCACAACAAAGTAGGCCTGATGAATGAGCTTGGCAAAATTAAGCGCGTGATGCAGAAAATTACCGTAGACACGCCGCACGAAGTGCTGCTGGTGCTTGATGGCAGCACCGGGCAGAACGCCATTCTGCAGGCCCGTGAGTTTACCAAAGCGACAGACGTAACCGCTATGGCCATTACAAAGCTCGATGGGACCGCTAAAGGTGGTGTGGTAATCGGTATTTCTGATGAATTTAAAATTCCTGTAAAATACATAGGAGTTGGCGAGAAAATTGAAGACCTGCAACTGTTCGATAAACAGGAGTTTGTGGAGTCTTTCTTTTCACGCAAAAAATAATACCGGCATGAACAAGCTTTTGCTGTTGCCGCTTTTTCTGCTGGCTAACTGCAGCAGTTCTACCTCTGTTCAGCAATACGATACGCAACAGATGGAGACCACTACCGAGCAAGTACCGCAGGATCAGGAACTGCCTACAGGAGTAGCAGCTTCGCCAGCAGTAGAAAGGCTCCTGCAGGCACAGAAGTCTACACTAAAGCAAGGCATTGCCGGCCGCGTTCTGTGGGTTACCGGTAACCAAATGCCCTCACCCGATGTGCCGCGCAGCAGTGGCAAAAAAGGCGTGCAGCGGCAGGTTTTTATTTACCAGCTCACCAAAGGGGCACAAGCCACTACCATAGATGGTGTTTTTCACACCAACATTCAAACTAATTTAGTAACTCAAGTTGTTACAGATGCTAATGGCTACTTTGCCGTTAGCCTGGAGCCCGGCCATTACTCTGTTTTTTCGAAAGAGGAGCAGGGGCTATTTGCCAACCTGTTCGATGGAGAAGGTCATATTTTCCCGGTAGAGGTAAAGCAAGGGGAGGTAACACCAGTAGAGTTCCTAATAAATTATAATGCTACTTATTAGGCCAATAAGCTTCAAGCATTTCTGTGCTTAAATCTTAGTCGCTAATTGGGCAATTATTTGATCATTTGTTGTAGAGCTTTCGCTCTTTCTCTGCGTTAGTAGTATAGCAAAAAAACGGACCACCGCACCGAAGAATAGTACTGCGTGGTGGCCCTAATAGTATTAAGTTTGTTTTTTGGAATGTAGCGTATTAGCTCTTGTCTTTGCCGTTGTAGTTACTCCACTGTGCTTCTCCTTCCGGTTCGGCACTCTTTATTTCGGAGCTTTTAACTTTGCTCAACTCCTTGTTCATTTTTTCAGTGAGCTTCATTTCCTTCTCAATTCCTTTCTCACGGTTCTGCAAGCCTTCTGTTTCTTTTACATGGCCAATAGGATCTTCAACATAATCCCAGCTTTTGCCAGTAATTGGCATGTTTCCATCATTCCACGGTCCGCGCACACTTTCCCCTTGCGACAGGTTAAAGTACTGGTTCGTGAAACGTGGATCGGCCTGCAGCACCCCCGGCGGGTAATTTGGCTGAATCGTAGATAAGGCTGCTTCAAACATTTCGTAATGGGCAACTTCCCGTGTCATCAGAAATGAAAGCGTTTCCTTTACATAAGGATCGTCGGTGAACTGCATTAAATATTCGTACACCAGCTTTGCCCGCGATTCAGATGCGATATTAGAGCGTAGATCTACAGTTAAGTCGCCGTTAGAATGAATGTAAGAGGCGCACCACGGAATGCCCTGGCTGTTGGTCAGGCGCGGCCCACCAGCGCTCAGCACACCAAACTGCGGGTTCGACATGGCCTGGTGAATAATGTTTTCCTTCGCAGCTTTTCCGTCCAGCACACCCATGATCTCAGACTGGTCAGCAGCATCTTTTAACTCGCCATTTACACCTTTTAGCAGCATCTGAATGGTAGCACCTACAATCTCTAAATGACTGAATTCTTCGGTGGCGATATCCATCAGCATGTCATACTTATCAGGATATGGTTGCTTGGCGGCAAAAGCCTGGCTGAAATACTGCATAGCAGCAGCTAGTTCACCGTTTTCACCTCCAAACTGCTCTAATAGCAATGTGGCAAATCGGGGATCTGGTCTAGAAACCCGTGCGTTGAATTGTAATTCTTTAACGTGATGAAACATAGGTTCCTTAATTTAGATGTTTAACCTCTAAAACGGCAGGTTAACAGATATGTTAAGGACCATCGTTGCCATTCGCCACTATAGTAAGCGGCAGAAGAGGAGTGTTGACTGTTGAAAATCTACTGTACTGCACCTCCTTATAAAGCCCAGAGCTTCTGAATAGGCACATTCGCTCCAGCACTAGCCTCTGCCTCACGGAATAGTCAGACAGCAAACGGCGCACGTAAAACAGGTATTATTCCAGTTAACATTACGTATAAATACGCTGCCTGTAAAAACTACAGGCATAAGCCGATCTTTTGTTTTCCACTATTCTATCATCCGGATGCGTTGCATCCTGTAGGGCTAACTTTATGTTAAAATTTTCTGGTGCAGAGCATCGCTAGCTTCACAAGGTCTTCTTTTATTACCCAAACATATTGTACCTTTGCATCCTGATTTCCAAAACGAACTAATACAGATTGGCATTGGTTTTCAGGTACTAAGAATGAATACCTCGATAACAAATATATAAGTGAAAGTAAGAACACTCAAAAAAGACAAGGTAAACGTAATCACATTGGGTTGTTCCAAAAACCTGGTTGATTCGGAAGTGCTGATGGGGCAGCTGCGCGCCAACGATATGGACGTGGCCCACGAGTCTGACAAAGACGATTCCAATATCATCATCATCAACACCTGCGGCTTTATAGACAATGCCAAACAGGAATCTATTGATACCATTCTGCGCTATGCCGAAGAAAAAGAGGCTGGCCAGATCGATAAACTGTACGTAACCGGTTGCCTTTCGCAACGCTACAAAGATTCGCTGGAAGCAGAGATACCGCAGGTAGATGCCTACTTTGGAACATTGGAAATGCCGCAGCTGCTCAAAAAGCTGGAGGCTGACTACAAGCACGAACTCATTGGCGAACGCCTGATTACCACACCTTCGCACTTTGCTTATTTTAAAATTGCGGAAGGCTGTAATCGCCCCTGCTCGTTCTGTGCCATTCCGCTTATGCGTGGCAAGCACGTAGACCGCTCCATCGAGAGCCTGGTGGGTGAGGCAAAGCGACTGGCTAAAATGGGCACCAAAGAACTGATCCTGATTGCACAGGACCTGACGTATTACGGACTGCAGCACTACGGTGAGCGTAAACTGGCTGACCTGCTCCGGAACCTTTCTGATGTGGAAGGCATTGAGTGGATCAGGATGCAGTATGCGTACCCGTCGCAGTTCCCGATGGAGGTGTTTGATGTCATGAACGAGCGCGATAACATTTGCAAGTACCTCGACATGCCGTTACAGCACATCTCCGATAACATGCTGAAGACCATGCGCCGTGGCATCAGCAAGCGCCGCACCATAGAGCTGGTAGATTCTATCCGTCAGCGTGTGCCAGACATTGCCTTACGCACAACACTTATAGCCGGGCACCCTGGCGAAACCGATAAAGATTTCCGGGAACTGTACGATTGGGTAGAAGAAACCCGATTCGACCGTTTAGGTATTTTCACGTACTCGCACGAAGAAAGCACACACTCTTATTCTTTAGAAGACAACGTGCCGGAAGAAGTAAAGCAGGAACGTGCCGATGCTATAATGGAGCTGCAGCAGGGCATTTCGGTAGAGCTGAACGAAGAAAAAGTAGGCAAGACCTATAAAGTGCTGTTCGACCGCAAAGAAAGTGGCTACTTTGTTGGCCGCACTCAATTCGACTCGCCCGAAGTAGATAACGAAGTACTCGTACCTGCCACCGATGCTTATGTACGCGTAGGAGATTTCGCCAACGTAAAAATCACCGACTCTTCAGATTTTGACTTGTATGGAGAAATTGTTAGCTAGATGCTAGATATTAGATTTTAGAAAAGCCCTGCAGGTGTAATAGCTTGTAGGGCTTTTTAGTTAGGTAACTACTAATTAAGTGGTGGACACCCAATCCTTTGAAATACTGGAGCTGAAGCGGGCAAAAAATCTAATATCTATCATCTAAAATCTACTTAAGAACATACTTGCTCAGTACTTTATAAGCCTCATTAATATTGTCTCCTTTCCTGAAATCCTGTTTTATGGTTGGTGTAGACTCACCAGTCAACCAGATCTTCAGCTCGGCATCCATATCCATAATGCCGGCACTCTCTTTCGAAAACATTTTGATACTGGCGTAGGGGATGCTCTGGTAGTCGGTTTTGGAACCGGTAAGGCCCTGCTTGTTTACCAGGATAAGCCGTTTGTTTGTAAAAACCAGCATATCGCGAATGAGCTTAAAGGCTTTCTCCAACTGCTCATTGTCCAGTAGAATCGGCTGGAATTCCCGCTGTAGCTTCTCAATAGACACTTCCGAGGCGTGTCCCATCATGCCGCTTAATAGTCCCATAGTTTTATCGTGTTTTGTAAGTTTGTTTACGAGTGGCAGCAGGATTGGGATAAAGCCTTTCTGACCTTCCGGCTTTTATCAAACCATAAAACCTGTACATTTGTAGTGACAAATTTTGCAACCCATTTGAGCTGAAGCTGTAAAACGGAGCAGCAGCCATAAGAATGGCAGACGGACCAACCGACATGAAGATAACCAAACTGGAGTACGCCGCTACGGGTGCTTTCTCTCAAACTATACTAGATTACTTGCATGGTAGCGAGCAGTTACAACCTTTCTACAACCATTATCCTACTATTGAAGCATTTGAGGCGCAGCTACAGGAAAAGAGCTTTGGGCAGGAGCAACGCCAGACATTGCACCAGGCCCTGCAGGAACAATATACCTCTGTTGCAGCCATTAACCCAAAGGTGCAGCAAAACATAGACCTGCTGCTGGAGCCGAACACCTACACCATTACCACCGGCCACCAGCTCAATATTTTTACAGGTCCGCTTTACTTCGTGTATAAAATAGTTACGGCCATCAACACCTGTAAAACTTTACGGGAAAAATACCCCGATTACAATTTTGTGCCAGTTTATTGGATGGCAACCGAAGACCACGATTTTGCCGAAATCAACTATTTTAACCTGTTCGGGAAGAAGTATAGCTGGCAGACGGAGCAGCAAGGTGCCGTTGGCCGGTTTACCACTGAAGGTCTGGAGCAATTACTGGAAGAATTACCGGAAGCCTACCCCGTTTTTGAAGAAGCTTACCGCAGCAGCAAGAACTTAGCCGAGGCCACACGGGTCATTACACATGCGCTCTTCGGTGAGTATGGTTTGGTAAGTATAGATGGCGACCACGCTACCTTAAAACAAGCCCTTACACCAGTAATAGAAAAGGAACTGACAGAGCAGCTATCGTATAAACTGGTAACCGAAACAAGTGCACAACTGGAGCAACTAGGCTACAAGCCCCAGGTGTTTTCACGTGAAATAAACCTTTTCTATTTGCAGGACGGGCTGCGGGAGCGGATTGTGCAGGAGGAAGGGCAGTTTAAAGTACTCAACACCGACCTTAGCTTTAGCCGCGAAGAGGTGCTGCAACTGGCAAAGGAGCACCCGGAGCAGTTCAGCCCCAACGTTATTCTGCGGCCGCTGTACGAGGAACTGATTCTGCCGAACCTGGCTTATATTGGCGGAGGAGCAGAAGTGGTATACTGGTTCCAGCTCAAGAAGCTTTTCGAAGCCTATGAGGTAGCTTTCCCGGTACTGATGCTGCGCAATTCGGCGCTTTACATTAACAAAGGCAACGCCAACCGCATGCACAAGCTGGGGCTGGCACCAGAAGAACTTTTCCAGGATTACCAGAGCCTGAAAAAACACCTGTCGGCGCAACTGCACGAAGAGGAAATAAGCCTGGAAGCACAACGCAAAATCGTTGCCGATGCCTTTGCACAAGTAGAGCAACTGGCCCGGCAGGTAGACCCTACCCTGGTAAAATCGGTGGGAGCAGAGACACAGAAAACGGCAAATGCCCTGCAGCTACTGGAGAAGAAGATCTCGAAAGCGCGCGATAACAAACATGAACAAACATTTAAGCAACTGGAGAACCTGAAGGAAAAGCTGTTTCCGGGAGGTAGCCTGCAGGAGCGCCACGACAATCTGCTCAACTACAGCACCAACAACCCCGAGTTTATTAAGGCGCTGGTAGATGCTTTCGATCCGCTTGATTTTACATTTACAATACTGGAAGAGGTTTGATGCAAAAGGAGACACTTCGGAAGCAGATGCTGAAGCTGCGCAGGGCTCTGCCACCCGAGGAGGTGCAGCGGCGTAGCCAGCGCATTGCCGACATGTTTTTTGAGCAGTTTCCGCTACAGGCCGGACAAACCGTGCATGTGTTTCTGCCTATCCTGAAGAACAACGAAGTGAACACCTGGCTCATTATACAGCGCCTGCGCCAGCAGCACCCTGCGGTGCGGGTGGTAGTGCCCATAACCGATGTGCTCCAGAACACGCTCACGCACCACCACCTGACCCATGAAGCGGTACTGATCGAGAACGCCTGGGGCATACCTGAGCCGCAAAATGCGCAGCACGTGCAGGCACAGGAGGTAGATATGGTGTTGCTGCCACTCCTGGCTTTCGACAAGTCGGGGCACCGGGTTGGCTACGGCAAAGGCTTCTACGACCGCTTTCTGGCCGATTGCCGCCCCGATGTGCTAAAGATCGGCCTGTCGCTGGAGCCACCCGTGGAGCAGATCGCTGATCCGAACCCTTTCGATGTGCAACTAAATGCAGTGGTGATGCCTGACCAGGTATGGCGCAATTCCGCTACCTGAAACCCTTCAGCTACCCTTGACTAAAAACAGCGCAAAAGCCTTCGGAAGGGTGTTTTCATTAGAATAATTTGCTTGTTAGTTGCTAATTGTTAAATAGTTAAATTTTGAGTGAGTGTATGAAATGAGGAATTGATCGACTTTTAACTAATCAACTGTCTGTTAAATAAAAAGGCCTGCCGAGTTATCGGCAGGCCTTTTTATTTAACAGACAGTGGGTTACCCTTTGTACACGATTTTGAATTTCTTCAGCTCGTTTACAGGCCCAAATTCAGATTTTTCGATAATGCGGCCTCTCTTTTTCAGGTGCACCTCCATCGGGGCCATGGTTTTAGTCAGGTCGGAGTTAACCACTTTCACATAAAATTTGCGGGCATCTTCCGAAGCTCCTTTTTCAAACTTGTGCTTCGATTGGTTTCCGTTAATCGGGTGACCCGGAATAACATGATAGTTGGTGCACACTACCTCATAAGTAGGCAGGAAAGGTTTCATCACTTTCTTGAGTAATTTTTTCATCTATAGTTGGGTTGTTTTCAAAGCATATGGAAATCCTAATATACTGGTTTGATCTTAATAAGACGCAATTTGTAAATCTTTTTTATTATCAAAAAGCAGAGGATTTATAAATGTATGCAGCCTGTGTTAATGCAAGGCATGTTTGGCTTTAAAGCACAAAAATAGCAGGAAAGTTCATTTTTCGGTAGTGAAAAGCAAAAGCCTTGCAGTTATTTTTCTAAATCAGAATAGTGCCTGAAAGTGCTAAAGTCGAATCCTGTTTTATGTGGGCTGATGCTGCTTTAGTAATTCATCGAGCATAGCTTTAAGCGCAAGCGCTTTATCGAGAGGAAGGGCTGCCGTGGCGGCTAGCTGAGCAGGAATAGCTGCTGCTTTGGCCTTCAGACTAGTGCCTTGCGGAGTAAGAAAGAGCTGCACCTGGCGCTCGTCGGAGGTGGAGCGGCGGCGCTGCAACAGGCCCTGCTGCTCCAGCCGCTTGAGCAAAGGAGTGAGGGTGTTGCTGTGGAGGTGCAGTTTTTCGCCGATCTGGTTTACGCTCAGGCCATCATGCTCCCACAGTACCAACAGCACGAGGTACTGCGGATATGTCAGGTTCAGGGCATCGAGCAGGGGCTGGTAAAGCCGGGTTACCAGGCGGGAGGCAGCATAAAGCGGAAAGCAAATCTGGTTCTCCAGCTTTAGCTGCTCATAGTTTTCTGCAGTATCCATTATTTCTTTTTCGCGAGCAACTGCTGCACGTAGGGTTCTATTTTTTCGGGTTTGGTAATGGGAGCAAAGCGTTTAACGGGTTTGCCGTTGGCATCAATCAGGAATTTAGTGAAGTTCCACTTAATCCGGCTGCCAAACAGCCCGCCCAGGTTCGATTTCAGGTAATTGAACACCGGGTGCGTATTTTTCCCGTTTACTTCTACCTTGTCGAACATCGGAAAGCTCACGCCATAGTTAATAAGGCAACCTTCTTCAATTTCTTTCTGTCCGCCGGGCTCCTGGTTGCCGAACTGGTTGCACGGAAAACCCAGAATAACCAGGCCATCGTCTTTGTATTTTTTGTAAAGTGCCTCCAGGCCTTCGTATTGCGGGGTAAGGCCGCACTGGCTCGCAGTGTTCACCACCATCACTACCTTGCCTTTAAACTGGTCCATCGGCACATCTTTGCCCTGAAGCGTCTTCGCCTCCAGCTGATAAAAATTGTCTTCCATAATAAATCGCTTAAGATTATGTCGCATACGATTTAAATGTCTGAAAAGTTTCCTCAGCATCCAAATGCTCAGATGCCAAAAGTTTTTACATCAAGATTAAAAGATAATAGTTGATGATGTAATTACTCTGGGTTTCAATAATGACCACCTAGCCATTTAACAAGCAGCAGCTAACAATCAACAACCAAATTATTAGAATGAAAACTGCCTTCAGAAGGTTTTTGCTTTCTTTTTAGTCAAGGGTGGTTCGAGGGGTTCAGGCGGCAGGAGGTGCAAGAGCCGGCCAGTTGGGTTAACTAGCCGGCTAATGGCTTAATGAGCCGGAGAGTTTTCGCCGCGCTCCAGCACAATAAAGTTAGCAGAGGCACGGTTCAGCGCAATCGGAATATTGTTGAGCACTGCCGTGCGGATAAGCGTCTGGATATCGTGTTCGTGGCCGTGTGGTGTTTCGGCATCGATAAAGAAAATGATTTTGCTTATTTCGCCTTGCAGGATTTTGGCTGCCAGCAAAATATCGCCGCCACTTGGGCCATGGCCGAACGGCTTAATGTTCATGTCGAGCAGGTCGTTTATGAGCGCTGAGGTGTTGGTAGTACCTACCAGGTCGTAGTGGCGGAGTACTTCCTGGTTTTCTTTTACCCAGTTGAGCAGGTCCGTTTTTTTATTATTATGGGCAATCAGAGCAATTGTGTTCATAAGAAATGATGTCATTAAGCGTTGTTTGCCTGGGTAAGATAATAATTCCTGCCGGTTTTCTGACTTTTAAGGCCTTTAATTATTCGCTTTAAAAGGTAAGCGGCAGGTTTTACTAAACAGCAACAGGTTTCAGGCCGCGTGTCATTTCGCGTTTGCCGGGAGGGCCAGGCAAGGCTTCTATGGTAAAGCCAGCTGCTTTTAAGGCACGTTTAAAAGAACCTTTGGCGCAGTAAGTCACCAGCACGCCACCCGGACGCGTAGCCTCAAACAGCTTTCGGAACATCTCTTCCGTCCAGAGTTCAGGCTGCTTTTCGGGCGCGAAGGCATCGAAATACACAATGTCGTAATACGCTGCCGGCGGGCAGAACTCCTCCAGCGTTTCGTGTATTTTCTGGAGCGTGAAGTATGGAATAATCTCCAGCGGCTCATTCCAGTTGCCCTGGTGCATCTGCTCAAAGTAGTCTAAGAGTTCGGGGTTCAGAATAAAGTTCCTAAACTGAAGTTGCTCTACCACCTCCTGCGAAAGCGGGTATTTTTCGAGGGTATCGTACTGCACAAAGGCTTTTTTTGCCAGTGCGTAAGGGAAGGTTAAAATGGCGTTGAGGCCGGTTCCAAAACCTACTTCCAGTATTTTAAGGTCTTTTTTCTGCTCCAGAATATACTCTAGTCCATGCTTTATAAAAACATGTTGCGACTCCTGTAATGCCCCGTGTACCGAATGGTAATGCTCATTCAGTGTGGGTACATACAAGGTGTTGGAGCCATCTTTCGTCTGCCTGATTTCGAGCTGCATCTTTTTTGTGTTACTTTACAAATGTAAGCAATATTGCGCTATCCGTATCTTGTTTTATAAGTGTTTATGCGTGCTTTTGCAGTCATTACATACTTTAACTAAGCCATACTTTAGCTTTATGCCCCGAATAAAAGTAGCTATACCCGCTCATTCTGCTTTCGAAGCACAACTCCCCATACGTATTACAGACCTCAACTATGGTAGCCACCTGGGCAACGACAGGCTGCTTTCGGTGCTGCACGAGGCACGTGTGCAACTGCTCAGCCACTTTGGCTACAGCGAGCTAGATATGGCCGGTTCGAGTTTGATTATGGCCGATGTAGCCATCGAGTACAAAGGCGAAGGCTTTTATGGCGATGTGCTCACCATTAAAATGGCCATAACCGATCTGCACAAATACGGCTTCGACATAACCTACCATGTGGTGAACCAGCACGACAAAGAAATTGCGCGGGCCAAAACCGGCATGCTTTGCTTTAACTACACCACCCGCAAGCTAGCCACAGTGCCAGAAGAAGTTAAAATTAAATTTGAAACTAATGCCTGAGTAATTTTGTAATTTTGTGGTATGAACTTGATCGCAGACATTCCGATACTCAATAAGAAAGATATCCGTAAACTTTCGCTCGACGACCTGAAGGCCTGGCTGGTGGAGCAGGGCGAGAAGCCTTTCCGTGCCAAGCAGGTTTTTGAATGGATCTGGAAGCATTCGGCCCAGTCGTTTACAGAAATGAACAACGTGAGCCTGGCACTGCGCGAAAAACTAGATCAGCATTTCGATATTAATGCGGTGCAGGTGGCTACAAAGCAGGTCAGCAACGATGGTACTATTAAATCGGCTTTTAAACTGCACGATGGCAACATTGTGGAGGGCGTACTGATCCCGCACGATGAGCGGAAAACGGCTTGTGTAAGTAGCCAGGTAGGCTGCTCGCTTACCTGCAAGTTCTGCGCCACCGGTTACATGGACCGCGTACGCAACCTCGACGCAGCCGAAATCTACGACCAGGTAGTGCGCATAAACGAGCAGAGCATGCAGCAGTATGGCGAGCCGCTCAGCAACATCGTGTACATGGGCATGGGCGAACCTATGCTGAACTACGCCAATGTAATGAAAAGCATAGAGCGCATTACGGCGCACGACGGCCTGGGCATGGCCGCACGCCGCATAACCGTAAGCACGGCCGGCATTGCCAAAATGATTAAGAAAATGGCCGACGATGGCGTAAAAGCCAACCTCGCTCTTTCGTTGCACGCCGCCAACGACGAGAAGCGAAACCAGATCATGCCCATTAACGAGACTAACTCCATAGAGGCTTTGAGCGATGCGCTCCGGCACTACCACCAGGTAACAGGCCGCAAAGTAACCTATGAGTATATTGTATTCGAGAACTTTAACGATTCGCTGCAGGATGCCGAGGAGCTGTTGCGCTTCTCTAAAATAATTCCCTGCAAAATAAACCTGATCGAGTACAACCCGATTGCCAACGCAGACTTTGTAAACACCGACGAAGACAGGTGGCAGAAGTTTATCTACTACCTCGCCGACCGAGGCGTGCAGGTAAACGTGCGCCGAAGCCGGGGCAAAGACATAGATGCCGCCTGTGGGCAGTTGGCCGTTAAAGAGAAAGCCATTGCATAAGGTTTAAGTGGAGAAGCCTTGGATTAAAATAGCTCAAAAAGCTTCTGAAGGCCTTTTTCATTTGAATAATTGCTCTCTAGCCGTATTAAATCAAGAAAGCCATCTTCTTTAGCAGGAGATGGCTTTCTTGATTATAGGGTTATTCGGATCATTCTTCGGTATGAAACCTGCCTTCAGACCGGGGCCTGCCTGTTTCTTGTTTGTGCTTTTCGAACTTAGGGTGCTCCACAATTTCCTGTTCTTTGTAGAATACAGCATGCGCCTTTGGCACAATCTGTCGTCCGAAAACGGTGGCGTATTGTTGCGTTAGCTCAGCTCCTATGAGTACAATGGCAGAGGTGTAGTAAATCCACATCAGGATAACAATAATAGAACCTGCTGCCCCATACGCGGAGCCAGGGTCGCTGGTGCCGATAAACCAGCTGATCAGGTATTTACCAATCACAAAGAGCATGGCCGTTATCAGTGCACCTACCCATACATCGCGCCAGCGTATTTTGGCATCTGGCAGGAACTTGAACATCAGGGCAAAAAGAATGGTGATAATGGAGATCGATATTACAATATCTACCAGGCTTATAAATACAACGCTTATTTCAGGGAAGGCTCTGGTAATGTATTCGCTCAGGAAAGCAATAATGGTACTCACCAGCAGCGAAAGGAGCATCAGAAAAGCAATACTCAGTACAATGCCAAACGAAAATAGCCGCACCTGAATCATTTTAAGAATGCCATTGGTGGGCTTAGGCTTCAGGTTCCAGACCGTGTTGAGCGACTGCTGCAAGGTGGCAAAAAATGTAGTGGAGGCAAAAATAAGTGTGCCGATACCAATCCAGAAAGCAATGCCGCCTGCCTCGCTTATAGCGGCGTTCTGCACAATTTCTTCGATAGACTGCGCTGCGTTGGGCCCTATTGCAGCAGAAATTTGCTCCGAGAGCTCTCCCGACACAGCCTTTTCTCCAAGGAAAAAGCCTGCTGCCTGAATAATGATGACCAGCAGCGGCGGGATAGAGAAAATAGCATTAAATGCTAATGCTGCCGCTAATAAAAGGGAGTTGTTGTCATTAAAGCCAGCAAGGGTGGCTTTAAGTAGCGGCCAGATTTTGCTTAGAGTAGCGTTTGCCATAGGCGGTTAAAGTTCAATAAGATTACTAAATACTGTCTGTGATACGGCTGCCAAACAGAATTAGTTAGTTTAAAGTACTTTGCCTGCAGGCAAGCATTACGAATTGGCCATGGGTTATAGCCTGTTATGCGGGCTTAGCAGCAGATTTTTCAGCTTCAGGTAACTGCTTTTGCGCCTGCTGCTGGTGGCAGCCAATTCGTAACGCTTCTGTGTGCAGCCTATAGTTTATCTATGGTGGCGGTAAGGGTACCTTTGGCGTTCACCACTGCTTTTATGCCGGTTGGTGTCAGGTAAATGTTGTCAGGAGTTATTTCGCGTATGTTGCCGCGCAGCAGCACCGACTCGTGCACCCTGCCCGATTGGTCGAGGGTGGTTTGCAGCATTTTCTGCGCCTCTGTTAGCTGGCTCTGCACGGGTATGTTTACCTGCGCCTGAATAATGTCGACGAACTTGTTTTTAGCAAGCCAGCTGGCGGTGCTCAGGAGCTTGTCTTTGGTATCGAGGGTATAGTCTACGTCGCGCACTTTAATGGAGGCAGTTTGGGCATCGTAGTAGGGTGTGCCGCGCAGGTAAACTTTGCCAGCTATCTTTTTAGTAAACATGCCCGCCTTGGTTTTTCCGTTTACATCGAGCATCAGAATAAGCTGATTACCACCTGGTGTAATGGTCGCATTGGTAACGGTTACCTGGTTTTTGTCGCCATCGAACTTATAAGTCTGCCCTGCTACCTGTGCCTGCAGCAGCTTGCTGGCATGCTCATACGGTATGTTGGCCGTAAGCCCGATCTGGATTTCGTCAGATAGGCGGTTGTCGATAATCAGCTTTGGCAGTTTCTTGTTCAGGGGCTGCTGCGGTTTGCCATCGGTGGTAACCGAAATAAACGAGGTAATGCCAATACGGGTGCTGAGGGTGCCGTTTTTCATGAGCAGCGGGGCTATGCGCACATCCTGCGGCACAATGCTGAGCCAGGCATTCAGGTCGTTATCTAGTTTCATGGGCTCCTGCACCATTAGCCAGGCATCCGACACGTATTTGCGCATGTCGAGGTACTGCTGCAGCTCCTTGTCGAGTTGCTTCGATATGCTGCTCATTTGAGTTCTGATGGCAGGCTCTACAAAGCGAGCCAGACCAATTTTGAGCGGACCCAGCTGGATGGTCGGTTTCGTATTGCCCCACTCAAAGTCGCCACTGGTAATGGTGTTTATTTTGTAGTCTTCCGTCAGGCCAATGCGGCTCTCTGTTTTAATAACCATGTCGAAGGCAGTGTCTTCGGTTTTGTCTATGGCCGGGCACAGTTTGCAAGGGTCCCACTTCCAGCGGCCTTTGGCATAAATGTGCAGCGGAATACTAAAGTAGACTTTGTCTTTCTCGGCCCTGATGCTCAGCTTACCGTTTTTAGATACTGTTACGGCTACATTGTCGTCGTCGAGTTTATCGTCTTTGTATAATATGCCGGCAATTTCTTTGTTCAGTTTTTCTTCTATGGTGGCAATAGAAACCGACACCGGAATGGTGATAGACGATAAACTAGGCTGGTACACCGACGCAGCCGATGCGCCGGTTGCAGGAGCCTCGGTGTTAAGTTTAGAAGTACTGGAACAGCCGGGCAAAACCATGCTGCTGGTAATCGCCAGAAAAAGGAAAGCGATTAGCTGAAGTGTTAATTTTCTCACGTGTATGCTGATTTTAAAAAAGCGGTGCAAGTTATGCTTTTTAGTTTAGCTGCTCTATACAAAGTGCCAAATGAATTTTTGTGTTAGCAGTTGGACTTCAGAAGCTTATCGTCTTTGGTTTTAGTGCCCTGTGCCGGTGCATATGGCACAGCGAGCGCTATGCTAAAACAATGTTTTACCCATAGTAATTCCTTTTAAGCCCAGTATGTAGAAATGAATAAGAACTGGTATATTGCGCATTTTTAGGACAAAACCCTTTGAATTTTGAACTTGAATAGCTTCGAAGAGAAACTGCAGGTATGGCTGGAGCACCCCAAAACGTTTAAATTACTTTTGGCTATAGTAAGTGCCTTATCTGTCCTGTTTCTGGTGCAGACTTACAGAAAAGCTTATCGTGCTATTGGCTACGACCTCACCAGCTACCTGCTATCGAGTGAGGCACTGCTTGCGGGGGCAAATCCTTACCAGACCGATACGGTGTTTCCGTACATCTACCCGCTGTTTCTTTGTGTGGCCATGGTGCCTTTGGCGCTTGTTCCGTATTGGCTTGCCGTGTTTGTGTGGTTTGGCATGTGCCTGGGTGCCCTGTTTTATTCGGCTACGCTGCTGCTGCGGCTTTATAACCCGGAGTTACCTGCTAAAAAAAGGGGAGTGCTTTTTGGAGTATCGTTCCTGTTTATGTACGCCATCTTTAGTAGTAACTTCCTGAACGGGCAAATAAACCCGATTATCCTGCTGCTGGCTGTATTATTCATCTACTATTACCTGAAATCTGATAAAGGAAAAGCCACCTGGTTTCTTTCGGCTGCCATTATAATAAAGCTAACGCCGGCCATTTTTCTGATGTACCTGTTCCTGAAGCGTGATTTTAAATATCTTTTGCTGGTGCTGGGCCAATGCCTGGTACTAGGGCTGCTGGTGCCATGGCTGTTTGCAGGTAATAAAGTATGGGAGTGGTATGGGTATTACCTCGATATTTTCCTGAAGCCGAAGCTGGCCGGGCAGAGCGAAGACATCGGGCCGGTACCTTTTGCAGTGGTGCACTTCGTAAATTATGTGTTGCCACAACTGCCAAAGCTGGTTGCCTTTGCCGTATCTGCTTTGCTGGTGCTGCTGCCGATCCTGTACGTGCAGCTGGTAAACCACGAGGCCCTAAAAAAGGACAAGGTCAAGAACCTGCTGCTGTTCTGCCTGTATATGCTGGCTATGCTCCTGATAAGCCCCATGAGCGAAAAGCACCACCTGGTTCACGTGTACCCTGCTATTATGGTTATGATAGGAACTATGGCCCTTGCCTCCGGTAGCGCAGCCAATCTGAAGCTAAACCTGTGGCTGCTAGGCGCTGTTGTATTACTTCTGTTATTTGGCCAGATGCTGCCGTTTGGCTATCTGGTGGCTGTTTTACTTTGTTATGTTTTTGTGTTTCGGCAGCTTGTGTTGCTTCGGGCCGGTAAAATAGCTATGCTTGGAACCGGTTATGAAGGCTGGTGATGTCTGGAAGCCACAGAAGCAGACGCGTTCTTGCCTTAGCGTTAGTCAGAAAGGAGTTTAGCCAGCATTTCCTTTATACCTTGTTCAGTAGAAACAATGCCGCAGTCTAACAGGGTCCCTTTCCGGTAGGTGGCAAAAAAGGGAGTACCTGTCATTTTTACTTCTTTGCTCGAAATCGGGTTCTCGCGGGCACTCATTCGTACAAATGTTACCTGCTGGTAAACTGGTTCGGTCGCTATTTTCCGGAACGATGGAGATAAAATTTTACAGATAGGGCAGTCTTCGTCTGTAAACTTTACGATTACTTTCTCTTTCTCAAAAATAAGTTTTCGTAATTCGTCGTCGTTAGATTCTGTTATGGGCATTGTGTTCGGTGCGTAGTTATGACCCTATTAGACGCAGAAACGCAGCTGCAGGTTAAGTAGTTGCTCTGTATTTGTGTGCCTGGGTACTGTCAGATGAAACCTGCCATAAGTTAAGGCTCCATGGAAGGCATAAAAAAAGAGTAGTGCTTTACAAGCTACTACTCTTTGTAAAATCTGGTTAAGCAAATAATAATTTAAAACGCATAGCCAATTCGGATACCACCTGTCGAGAATACATTAAAGGAAGTACTGTGGTAGCCATCTATGGTCTGGTCTGATGGACCACTTGATTTATATTCAACCTTAACATCGCGGTCTTTGCGGTAGCCAAAGCCTGCGCCAAATTCAAATCCGGTAAAAAAGTTCTGCGCTATATAAAAGTCCATGCCAGCTACCACGTTTAAGCCCAGGCCAAAGGCACCGCGCTCAGATGGTGATCCTGATCTGGAGTTAGCGCCACGTACCACCACATTGTCGTCTTCGTAGCGGGCACCGGAGAAGCTGATTGGCAGTTCTGCACCCACGTAAGGAGATAGTCTGTTGGTACCGGCAAAGTGCTTTTCAACGCCAGGAGCAATCGAAACCGATGTGTTGCTTCGGTTAGCATCATCATCTATTTTCTCGGCGTTATGAGACACACCTACTCCCAGGCGGTAGGCCATTTCGTCAGTTGCAAAACGACGCAGCTTAATCTGCCCTCTTTGCAGAAAAGTGCCATTGTTTAAGTTTATGCCCACTTCTGCTGTGGTGCTACCTGCTGTTGCTTTCAGGTTGCTGCCACCGTCTTGTGCCTGAGCACCAAAAGTTACTGCCAATAGAAGTGCCGCTAAAGAAACTTTGATTTTCATAATTTTTTGTAGGTTGAAGTTATATTTATCGGCGCGAATATATATAAATCTAAACTTTTAGTCTGGCTACTATTGTAGCTACATGGTTATTTGTGGTACTTAGTTAGGCATCAACAGCTGGCAAAAACATGCTGTTTGGCGTTATTACAGTGTTTTCTAAACTTTTTTGCTGTCCAGATTTCTTGTCTGAAAAGAACAAAATTTTGTGTCTGGCAACTGGTTCTTAGAAGGATTTAGGTGCATAAGCGTTTAAATTCTGCTAATGAAAATGCCCTTCCAAAGCATTTTTGCGGTAAAAAGGTCAAGGGTTATGTTACCTGTTGTTGCTACACAGCCACCAGTTCCGGGTGAGCGGCTGGGTTTGGTGCAGGACCTCCGCCAGTTGCGCATCGTTCTGGAACTGAAGCTGCTTTACCAGCCTGTACTCCACGTGCACGCACAGCTTTTTTTCTGCGAACGGCCAGGGTTGCACCTGCACATCGCCATCGGCCAGTTGCCAGGCAGTGTAAGTTTTGCCGTCAGGACCTTGGGCTATTTCTATGGCGCGTGCTCCGGCAGGCAGTTCGTTTTTGCAGAGCAGCAGCGATAAGCTGTCGCACCAGTTTAAAATGGCGTAGGCCTGTTGGGCCTCTTTTAGTTTGATGTTGAGGCTCTTTCTGCAGTTTTTTTGCAGCTCCAGTTGCTCATCCAGAAAGGTATCGGTGGCGTTAGAAGTACCACGCAAAGGCTCATACAACAACGACAGGTGCATTGAGGTGAGCAGCGTAACCCAACGGCTCTGGAACCGGACCGCATGTGCCAGCGCCTGTGCCTGCTCCAGGCTAACGGGTAGTTGCGTGAAATCGGCTGGGGCACCGGCCTCTGTCAGGCCATCGTGGCCGCGCCAGGTTTTCTGCCTGTTGTCGTGGTTGCCGATGGCGAGCAGGGTTTCTACCCAATGGCTACACTGCAGCTCCGGCTTCAGGTGGTAGGCCAGCTGCGCCGCCAGCACCCCATGGGCCTGTTGGTAAATGATTTCCCAGCCTTGTGGAACGGTGTTTACAATCATACAAGAACCTGCTTTGGTAACTGTAGGATGAAGACGTGAAATGATGGTCTTTAGATGCCACAATTGCTTCCCCAAATAAAAAATAAAGACTATACTGGCCTAAGGCATCCGGAAAAGTAGTTTATAGTATAGCCAGCTTCTGAGTTTTAAAATCGGCTGTGCACCCTTGGCGCAAAACTGTTAAAAAGCCTTTGGGAGGGTATTTTCATTAGAAAAATTCCGCAGTCGAGCCTTCTAAGCCTCAAATGGCAACTGTTGCTGCAGGTTCTCCAGCATGTCGGCGGTCATGGCATCGAGGTCATAGGCGGGTTGCCAGCCCCAATCCTGACGGGCCACCTGGTCTGAAATGGTTTGTGGCCAGGAGTCTGCGATCTGCTGGCGGTAATCTGGGTTGTAAGCTATCTCGAAAGAAGGAAGTATTTTTTGAATAGAAGCTGCAATTTCAGAGGGTGAAAAGCTCATGCCGCTCACGTTGTAAGACTCCCGGATGCTGATATTCCGGGCGGGGGCCTGCATCAGGTCTATGGTGGCTTTTATGGCATCGGGCATGTACATCATGGGCAGGTACGTGTCTTGGTGCAGGTAGCACTCAAATGGTTTGCCAGCTGCTGCTTTACGGTAAATATCTACTGCATAATCGGTGGTGCCGCCACCCGGCAACGATTTATACCCGATTAGCCCGGGGTAACGCAGGCTGCGTATATCTAGCCCGTGCTTTTTAAAGTAATAGGCGCACCATTGTTCGCCGGCTTGCTTACTGATGCCATACACAGTGCTGGGGTTCATAACAGTGTGTTGCGGCGTTTGCTGCCGGGGTGTATCTGGCCCGAACACAGCTATGGAACTTGGCCAGAATACCTGGCTTACGCCGCATGCCAGTGCCAGGTCCAGTACATGAAACAGGCCATCCATGTTCAGGCGCCAGGCAAATTTCGGGTCTTTTTCGCCGGTGGCCGAAAGCACTGCGGCCAGGTGGTAAATCTGGGTAAAGTTATAGCGGGCGGCAAGGGCGGTCATTCCTTTCGGGTCCAGGACATCAATCTTCTCGAAGGGACCAGAAGCGAGCAGGTCGGCCTGCTTCGGCTCAAAAATATCGGCTGCTACTACCTGGTCTGCACCATAGAGCGTGCGCAGGGTTAATGTAAGTTCCGAACCCAGCTGCCCGCAGGCTCCAATCACCAAAATCATTTCTCTTCTGTATGCCATCTTCTGAGTTGCGGTAGTACGCCGTATCGTCACAATACTCAAAGTTGAATCTTTAAGTTGTAAAAACAAAGCGCGCAAAAGCAGCAGCACTCAAGGTGGTGAAAGCGAGGCAGAAAAAGAAAACACCTGCTGGGAGCAGGTGTTTTCTTAAAACTAAACTTATCCTATTATTTACTTATCTAACGGCTCAAAGGTAGGAGAACAAACCTACACCTGAAACTGCCGGCATCAGAATTAACCATAATTTAACTTCCGTTAAAATAGCACCAGTCATTAGCCTGCAGGGCAAAGTCATTTTTAATATATTTGTAAGAACGAGCCGTATGTAAAGGTAAGAGAGGCATGCCTATAAGTTTGCAGGCCCCTGGCTGCTTTACAAGCACCGACTAAACGCGCTGGAATCGATGTAGACTATTTCTATGACTTTTGAAGAGTACCTGATTAAGAAACGGATAAACAAGGCAGCCTTTGAGGCAGCAGAGCCAGCACGCTACGATGCCTGGGAGGCGATGTACGCCCAAATGCACCCGAACAGCTTTTACATGGCCCACAAAATGGTGCTGAACGATGTGCGCCTGAAGTACCACCTGCGCGAAGAAGATATTCCGAAACCAGCGCCAACCATAGCCGCACCACGACCTGCCGCCCGACGTGCTGCCCCAGCAGCGCAAGCAACTACCCAGCCATCGGCTGAAGCTCCTGCTCCTGCACCACAACCGGCAGCAGAGGAAACTGCACCCGGGCAAGCTGCTGCTCCACCACGACCTAAACCAGTTGTGCGGCGGCCAGCCATACCTGCCAGGCCTGCAGCAGAAGGTGAGGCTACAGGGCCAACTGAAGCCAAGCCAGAGGAGGCGGCCACACCGGCTGCTCCACGCCCAAGGCCAGTTGTAAAGCGCCCTGTTATCCGGAAACCAGCTGAGCAAGCGGCAGGGGCAGCGCCTGCACCAGAGGTAACTGCCACTGCGGCTACACCTGCTGCACAAGCGCCAGCCGAACCAACGGAAGCACCTGAAGCAGCTAAGCCAGCTCGTCCGCGGCCGGTTATAAAGCGGCCTGCGGTGCTGCAGAAGCCACAGGAACCAGCTGCCACAGCAGAATCGGAAGAACCTACCGATGCAGCAGCTACAGCCACTAGTGCGCCAGAAACGCCTGCACCAAAACCTCCGCGTCCACGGCCGGTTATAAAACGGCCTGCAGCAGCTACACCACCACCTGAAGCGCCTGAAACAACTGAACCAGCCGCTGAGGCCGCGCCTGCTCCAAAGCCGCCTCGTCCGCGCCCGATCATCAAAAGACCTGCAGTAGCTACAACAGCGGCAACAGAGGGGGCAGCAGACAAACCAGCAGCCGAAACAGCTCCGGCAGAAGCCTCTAACCCTGCAGCTGCCACACCGGAATCAGCCGCTGAAACGTCAGCTTCTGCAGAGGCACCGAAGCCACCACGGCCGCGCCCGGTAATCAAAAGGCCGTCCGCACTCGTAAAGCCAACAGAGCAGGAGGCAAGGCCAGTAGAAGATGAGCCCGCAGAGGCTCCCTCAGCAGCAACTCTACCTGCACCGGAAGTGCAACCGGCTCCGCAGCAACCCGAGGCGGAGAGGCCAGCGGTACCTGAGGAGGAACAGCCGCAAGAGAAGTCAAAGCCTCCGCGACCACGCCCGATTATGCGCCGCCCTCCTCCGAAGACAGAAGAGTAAATGTAAAAAGATAGCAGACACAGCAGCGAAGGCAATTTTGGAAAGGAATATTTCCGGGAGCTAAAGTCTGCTATCTATAATCTACCATCTAACATCTATAAAAATGTACGAAACGTTAAAACCTGACCTGGAAAAACAACTCGCCGATATACAGGAAGCCGGCTTATATAAAAACGAGCGCATTATTACCACACCGCAAGGTGCTGCCATAGATACCACGCAGCAGGCCCATGTGCTGAACTTCTGCGCCAACAATTACCTTGGTTTATCGGCGCACCCCAACGTAATAGAGGCCGCCAAAGCCGCCATCGACACGCATGGCTATGGCATGAGCTCGGTGCGTTTTATCTGCGGCACCCAGGATATTCACAAAGAGCTGGAGCAAAAGCTGGCCGATTTCCTGGGCACAGAAGACACGATACTTTATGCCGCTGCCTTCGATGCTAACGGAGGTGTGTTCGAGCCACTTTTCGATGCAGACTCAGCTATTATTTCTGATGAGCTGAACCATGCCTCTATTATAGATGGCGTTCGCCTCTGCAAAGCACAGCGCTTCCGCTACCTGCACAACGACATGGCCGACCTGGAGGCAAAGCTGCAGGAGGCACAGCACGCAAAACATCGCATAATTGTAACTGATGGCGCTTTCTCTATGGATGGCACTGTAGCCCAACTCGATAAAATTGCGGAGCTGGCAGAGCAGTACAAGGCCGTGCTGATGGTAGACGACTCGCACTCCACCGGCTTTATGGGCAAGACCGGCCGTGGCACACACGAATACCACAACATAATGGGCAAGGTCGATATTATTACCGGTACCCTGGGTAAAGCACTAGGCGGTGCTATGGGTGGTTTCACCTCGGGCCGAAAAGAGATTATAGACATGCTGCGGCAGCGCTCGCGCCCGTACCTGTTCTCTAACTCGCTGGCACCCGCTATTGTAGGAGCCTCTATTGCCGTGCTCGACACCCTCAGCGCCACCACCGAACTGCGCGACAAGCTGGAATGGAACACGAAATACTTCCGCGAAAAAATAACCGAAGCAGGTTTCGAGATCAGGCCCGGCGACCACCCTATTGTGCCGGTTATGCTCTACGAGGCACCGCTGGCACAGGAGTTCGCTGCCCGCATGCTCGAAAAAGGTATCTACGTTATCGGGTTCTATTATCCGGTGGTTCCAAAAGGCAAAGCCAGAATAAGGGTGCAGCTGTCGGCGGTGCACGACAAAGAGCACCTCGACAAAGCCATTGCCGCCTTTACAGAAGTTGGGAAAGAGCTGGGCGTGATCAAGTAAAAAACATTATTGTTTGAATTTAGAAAAGCCGCTCCTGCTATGTAGAGCTGTCCTGACAAATCAGCAATTCATAAATGAAAAACTGATGAAAATGCTTCTATAAAGGCCGTTTAAGCATATTTTTCAACTTTTCTAATTTTGAATTTCTAATTTTTAATTTAGCGAAGCTCCTATGGGAGTGGCTTTATTTTTTTCTATCTTTAATTAGATTAACTGAAACAGGGGATGAACAATATAAAGATAAAGCCAGGCCAGGTAATGCTCGGCACTGTGCTGACATGGGTGGCTATGTCGTTGTTTGCCTACTCCACAGCTGGTTTGCGTGGCGATGAGGCGAACATAACCGGTACGCTCCTCCAAATTACATTTTATTTTTCGCTGCTGCTGTCGGTAGAGGCCTATATAAATATGTTGCTGAACCCACAGTGGACACGCGTAAACCTGGGCACCATTATGTTGCTCTGCGCTCCTGCGCTTATGTACCTGGTGTGGTATCTTAGTCAAATGCTATTTTAATTATAGAAGTCGTTTTACATGGATTTTGGGTCGTTCAACCTGGTTATTTTTATACTTATACTGCTGAACTACCTGCTGGTAGTGTACAGCCTCTTTCACCTCATCTTCAAAACAAATTACACCTTATGGGACCGCCTTCTCTGGATGGTACTGCTCTGGGTGCTGCCAGTGCTGGGCCCGGCCGGCTATTGGTTCTACTGGAAAAGAGGGTAAGGACAGGTATAGCCCCTTTTTGAGAGTTGAGAGTGTGATAAGTTAAATTTATTCCCTTAACCAGCCATTCAACAGTCAGCCGGCAATTATTCACTGATGTTACGCACTAATGCCCTCTGTAAAGCAACTGTATTTGCAGCTCCCCTCAATATAATTGCTAACCCAGTAGCTCATATTGTAAATCCCAGTTCTTGGGTTGAGCGCCTTTGCAGGTTTCCGGTGCCGCGGGAGCGGCGGCCCGCTTGCGGGCAGGAAAGATGCAGCAGCGCGATGCCCAGGAACGAGGCCTCGCTTATATAGGGCCCCTTCCCCAGCCTTGAGCGCTGGGATCCAAACTATATTACAGAAAAGCTTGAGGGCACTGCATAAAACAGCTACAAAAAGTATTGGAACCTACTTAGAAGAGCCTCCTCATTAGATGGTGCGCAATATCGATTATTCAAATGAAAATTGCCTTCCGAAGGATTTTTGCTGTTTTTGCCTCAAGGGTACGATAATGCCAAAGCCACTTTATTTACGCTACGTTTACTGGTTTCTCAGAAGAAGCAGAGGGGGCAATAGGTTTCTGCTGGTCGGTATCGAAGAGGAGCTGGTTTAACTTCACGCGGAGGTCGGCAGAGGAGAGGTTCCGGAATACTTCGCCGTTGCGCACCAAGGCAATCTGCCCTGTTTCTTCCGACACCACCAGCACAATGCTGTCGGTAACTTCGGTAAGGCCGATGGCAGCGCGGTGGCGCAGACCCATGGAAGCCGGTATGTCGTTGTTCTCGGTTACGGGCAAGATGCAGCGGGCAGCTTTAATGCGGTTGTTGGCAATAATAACGGCACCATCGTGCAGCGGACTGGTCTTGTTGAAGATAGACATGAGCAGGCGTTTCGAGATTACGGCATCAATCAAATCGCCCGATTCGGCATAATACTTTAGTTCGGAGCTTTTGGAGAACACAATGAGGGCTCCGGTGTTTTTACCGGCCAACGATTTGGCGGCTTCTATAAAAGGGGTAAGGCTCAGTTTCTCGGCCTGCTCGCGCCTCCACGGAAAGCTTTTGAAAAAGCGGTCGTTGTTGAAGGCGGTGGTTTTACCGATCAGGAGCAGGAAACGCCGGATTTCGGGCTGGAACACAATAATGGCTGCCAGCACACCCACACCCATAAACTGGCCCAGAATAATACTCAGCAACTCCATGCCCGCTGCTCTTACTACCAGGTACAGCAGGTAGATAGAGAGCAGCCCCAGGAAGATCTTTAACGCCACACTGCCTGTCAGGAGCTTGTACAGCTGGTACAGCAGCACTGTTACAAGCAGAATGTCAATTATTTCGAGCCATCCTATCTCCAGAAATCCTATAGCAAATAATGGAATCAAAGCGTAGTTTTAGTAAATAAGTCTATTGTCTGTTTTGTTTCTTTTACGTCATGAACGCGCAAAATGTCGGTACCTTGTATTAATGCGAACATATTTAATGCAATTGTTCCAGGCAAGGCCTCCGATTGATCTATTCCGAGAAATTTATACGTCATGGATTTACGCGACAAACCTACCAGCAGCGGCAGTTCCAGCATGGCGAATTCCTGCAGGCGGTTAAGCAGCTCAAAATTCTGATCTACGGTTTTAGCGAATCCAAATCCGGGGTCTAAGATAATGTCTTTCACGCCTGCTGCTGTCAGGAGCGCCAGCTTTTGTTGCAGCTCATCCAGTATATCTACCACCAGGTCTTCGTAAGAAGTGAGGCTGCTCATGGTTTTGGGCGTGCCGCGCATGTGCATGAGCACGTAAGGTACCTGCAGCCGGGCAACAGTCCCGAACATGGCCTCATCAAGCGTGCCAGCCGAAATGTCGTTTATAAGAGCGGCACCACTCCCGATAGCTGCTTCGGCTACCCTGGCCCTGAACGTGTCTACTGAAATAATGGCTTCAGGAAAAGCCTTTGCAATGGCTTCGATGGCCGGAACAACCCGCTCCAACTCTTCCTGCTCTGCTATGTCGGCAGCGCCGGGGCGGGAGGAGTAGCCGCCCACATCGAGTAGGGCAGCACCATCGGTGAGCATCTGCTCTGCCTTCTTTAAGGCCTCCTCTACAGAACCAAGGCGGCTGCCGGCATAAAAGGAGTCGGGTGTTACGTTCAGGATACCCATTACCTGCGGCGTGTTCAGCGACAGGATTTTTCCGTTGCAGTTAAGTGTTCTTTTTTTATGAAAAAGCGTATCTTTCGCTCTTGCTGTAGGCATCTGTATCAAATGTTTTTAAAATTAAAATTAAAAAGTTGATTAGTCAAACCATTCAGGAATATAATCAGGTAGTAAATAGCTGCAAAGATACTTTCGTTAAGAAGACGGCCGACTACGGCACCGCCTGGCGTGTTTTGCGGCTGCCTTCCATCACCGATCAGATTTTCATCAAAGCCCAGCGCATCCGCTCCATCCAGGAGAAGGGGGTGCAACTGGTGCAGGACGATATCAGCTCTGAGTTTGTAGGCATCATTAACTACAGCGTTATTGCGCTTATACAGGCCGCGCTGCCCACCGATGCACCTATGGCGCTGGAGGCCGAAGAGGTGGAGAAACTGTATACCGAACAGATTCAGGAAAACATGCTGCTCCTGAACGCCAAGAACCACGATTACGGCGAGGCATGGCGCGATATGCGCGTGAGCTCCATTACCGATATTATTCTGATGAAGCTTTACCGCACCAAACAGATAGAAGATAACCAGGGGCAAACGCTGATCTCAGAAGGTGTGGAAGCCAACTATCGCGACATGATTAACTATGCTGTTTTCGCCCTGATCAAATTAAACTTTGCCTCTCCTCATGAAGCTACTAAGTAAGTTCTGCTGGCTCTTTGTGGGCGTACTTTTTATTTTTTCGGGACTGATCAAAATAAACGACCCGGTAGGCACCGCCATTAAGCTGGAAGAGTATTTCGAGGTTTTTGCCGAAGATATAGCTTCTTTCTTTCATGTGTTCAAGCCCATGGCGCTGTTCCTCTCCATTTTCCTGAGTGCGCTCGAAATTGTGCTGGGCGTGGCGCTGCTGGTCCGCTGGAAACTGAAGCAGGTGCTGGTAACGCTGCTGCTGCTGACGGTCTTTTTCTCTTTCCTGACGTTTTACTCAGCTTACTACAACAAGGTAACCGACTGTGGCTGCTTCGGCGATGCCATTGTGCTCACGCCCTGGCAGTCGTTCACAAAGGATATTGTGCTGTTGGTTATGATTGTGGTGCTGCTCTTTACACAGCGTTACCTGCAGCCGCTTACTAATTTTAAAACAGGTGCATCAGTTGTAGGAGTTGCTGCTGTCTTGTCGGTGGGCATTGGCTGGTTTGCTTACGAGCACCTGCCGTTTATCGATTTCAGGGCTTACAAAGTCGGCAACCACATTCCTTCGCTCATGAAACCTTCGGCCCCGCTGCGTTACAAATACGTGATGCTGAAGGACGGTAAAGAGCTGGAATTTGAGGAGTACCCGATGGATGAGCAATACAAGTTCAAAGAGATGGTGGCCATTAACCCGGAAGACGGCCCGAAGATAACCGACTTCAACGTCTGGAACGATGAGGGCGATTTTACGCAGGAGGTGCTGACGGGTAAAAAAATGCTGATAGTGGTGCAGAACGTGCCCAAAACCAACCGCGAAAGATTTGCAGACATCAACAAACTGGTAGCCGCAGCAGAGCAGGAGGGCATTACACCATTAGTGCTCACCTCTGCCAGCCGCCAGGAATTCGAGGAGTTCCGGCACGAGGTAAACCTGGCTGCCCCTTACTATTTTGGCGATGGCACCGTGCTCAAAACCATGATCCGCTCTAACCCCGGCATCATGCTGCTGCAAGACGGCACTGTAAAAGGCATGTGGCATTATAACGACACACCGGAGATAGGGGAGGTGCAGGAGTTGTTGGTGAAGTAGAGGTTCACTACTTTAATTTAATAGCGTTTAATTTGATGGCGCGAGCGAAGATGCTCGCGCTAATGTACTTTAAAAGGGAAAACGCAATTAATTTGCTGAAATCAAAACATGCACCCGCTGGTGCGAGCTTGTAGTTCGTGCCTCCTAATAATAAATGGTTAGGCTGAAGTTTAGGATAGCAAAATGAAGTATGAGCTACAAGCTCGCACTAGCGTAAAAAGACAATTTTCTGAAATTTAAAAATATACATACACTCAACCACTCAAAATTTAAAACTTGAAACTACTAGGATTTATACTGAGCCGACTGGGGCATGGCCTGCTGATACTGCTGGGCGTGCTGGTGGCCGTGTTTTTCCTGTTTAATGTGCTACCCGGTGACCCTGTGGCGCTGCTGGCCGGCCAACGCTCCGACCTTTCTACCCGCGATGCCATTACTAAAGAACTGGGGCTGGACAAGCCGCTGCCGGCGCAGCTGCTGTATTATGTAAACGATGTGTCGCCGCTATCGGTGCACGAGGCTACGGAGGCGAACCAGCAAAAGTACGATTACACCACCTTAGTTAATGTTGGCAATGATGTGGTAGTCTGGAAAATGCCTTACCTGCGCCGCTCGTTCCAGAGCAACAAAAATGTAACCGATATCCTGCTCGACCACTTCCCCGGTACACTCTGGCTCGCTGTGGCCGCCATGATTATTGCGCTTGTGCTGGGTATTTTGTTTGGCGTGCTGGCCTCACTGCGCCCTCACAGCACCCTGGATCATGCGCTGGTTACTACGTCGGTGCTGGGTATTTCGGTACCGTCTTTTGTGGCAGCTATTCTTATTGCTATTACCTTCGGCTTTTACTGGAGCCACTGGACCGGCCTCAGCCTGACGGGGCAACTTTACGAGATCGATCCGTTTGAAGGCCGCCAGCTCATGCTCCGCAACCTGCTACTGCCAGCTGTGGCGCTGGGCATAAGGCCGCTGGCAGTTATTGTGCAGCTCACGCGCAGCTCCATGCTCGATGTTATGTCGCAGGACTACATCCGTACGGCAAAGGCAAAGGGCTTGAACCAGCGAAGGGTTATTGTGGGGCATGCGCTTAAAAATGCGCTGAACCCGGTCGTAACGGCTGCTTCGGGTTGGATGGCATCGCTGATGGCAGGCGCTTTCTTTATAGAGTACATCTTTAACTGGAAGGGACTGGGAGCCGTTACCATTCAGGCAGTGCAGAACCTGGATTTTCCGCTGGTAATGGGAGCTACTTTATTTGTAGCCTTCCTGTTTGTACTCATCAATATTTTTGTAGACCTGCTCTACACCCTGCTCGACCCACGCGTGAAACTGGATTAATTAATACGCTGCAGTAAACAAAAGCAGCTAACGGTACAGGAGCAAAGCTCTGGTAGCATACCATCTTCAGCGCTTCAGCACGAGCAGCCCTTGAACAAAAAAGCGCGAAAATCCTTCCGGAGGCCGTTTTTATTAGAATAATCGGTTAATTTCTAAATTATTTAATGGCTGAATTGTAAGTGTAAATATTCAGGTAATGCCAGGCTATCCTGAATGAGTGAATAACCCTCAACTATCGCTTTTTAACCAACAAACAGGGGCTGCCATGTGTAAGCTAACAACTGTTTTTTTTAGCTTTGGCACCTCTCTGAAGACAAATCAGTTAAAACGAATTATGCCAAATTAATTGCTGCCTTCTATCTTGCTGCGCGCTGCAATAAAGTCATAAGGAGCGGGTTTGGTGCGTTTTTTGCTAAATATTCAATATTCTAAATGTATTAGTGCAAAAATTTATTAATCTGGTAATCTACAGGCGATGCTACTATTTTTAGTCGGAATGATGGGCTCTGGCAAATCTACGCTGGGGCGACAGCTGGCCAAGCACCTGCAAGTGCCTTTTGTAGACCTGGATGAGTACCTGGAAGGGCGGGAAGGCCGGACCATTGCGCAGATTTTTGAGCAGGACGGCCCTGTGCATTTCAGGATGCTGGAGCGCAGGGCGCTTGAGGCGGTGGTGCAGGAATACAGCCAGGCTGTGGTGGCAACAGGTGGGGGAGCCCCTTGTTTTCACGACAACATGGCATTTATAAACCTGCACGGTGACAGTGTTTTTCTGGATGTGCCGGTGGAAGAAATACTCAGAAGGCTTGTAGCTACAGATCTGCGCACGCGCCCGCTGCTGGCCAATAAATCAGAGGCAGAACTTAACCTGTTTCTTACCAGTACCTTAGCCGAAAGAAGAGCTTTTTATGAAAAGGCCACTTACTGTTTAAGCGAAAAAGTTTATAACATTGATGCCTTGTTAGCGTTAATCAACAGTAAATAGCAAGCATCGTTAGTAGTAGTGGCCCAATGATAAAGAGAAAGTATTCATCTTTGTAGATTGTGGCAGACAGTAAAATGCTGCAGTTTTTTGACTCATTAGCAACTCAGTGTACAGCTGAAATAAAATTGTAATTAGTAACCTCTTATGAAACCGAACCACAAAGGACGCGCTCAAATCTTTCAAAATCCCGTTCTGGAAAGACTTACGAGAACCCACATTGCCCTTCCTATTATCATTTTTATCAGTATTGCGGGCGGGCTTATTTATTACGGTATTACCTATAGCTTTATAAGTGTAATAGAGGCCTCAGCTTTGTTTATGCTGGGCTGGCTCATTTTTACATTGCTGGAGTACCTGGCCCACCGGTTTATCTTCCATATGGATACCAACACGCCGCTAAAGAAAAATATTCAGTACACGTTTCATGGCAACCACCACGAGTTCCCGAAAGACAAGGAGCGTCTGGCTATGCCTCCGATCGTGAGCGTGTTTATCGCTTCGCTACTGTTCTTTATTTTTAAGCTGGTATTTGGGCCATTGGTGTTTGGCATAGTGGCTGGCCTCTTGTTTGGCTATGCCCTATACCTGTTTGTGCACTACGCGGTGCACGCTTATGCACCGCCTAAAAACTTTTTAAACATATTGTGGCTGCACCACAGCATTCATCATTACAAAGACCCTGAAGCAGCCTTTGGCGTATCGTCGCCGCTCTGGGACTATATTTTGGGTACTATGCCTAAAAGAAATAAATAAGCAGCAACTTTAAGCTGCAACAACTAAAAAGGGAGCCTTAACAGCTCCCTTTTTTCGTTTCCTATAGTTTATTTAGTTATCTCCGGCCTCCAAGCTTTCTGAAAATCCAGATAACGATGAGTACGATAATGACAATGATGATAACTGCTGTCCACATACCAGCTTTAAAGATGTCGCCTATAACCTGGCAGCTGCTGAAGGTAACCATCAGCATGATGAGCAGAGAGAAAATGTAAGGTCTTATGTTTTTCATAGTTTCAGTTTTTTTGATGAGGAAGTGATCAGGGCAGTGCCTGGTTTTTCTGCTTCCTTAAATGTATGACAATATTACCATGTGTATAAGGAGAATACTGTTATTCTGAACAAAAGGTTAACTTAAGCAGGTGGCTAATCTTTTTTTGTCGCCTAAATTAGCTCTTATCATGACCATACCCTTGAGCCTGTAGGCACCTAAAAAGCTTCGGAAGGGCAAAATCATTAGAATAATTTGTGAATAGGAACGGACTGTCTTATTTTAGTTGTAAGAGTCTTTTAATCAGGAGTATGTGGTAGCTTTAGTGAGCCTTAAGCTAAGTGCAGGGCAACAGCAGGTACCGTAATGGTGTGGATAACTAATGTTATTAACATTATTACTAACATTTTTAGTTGGTAACTAAAAGCTTTAGCTGGCGCTGCAGCATATATAGTGTTGGCTTGGGTAAGCTCGCGTAGTTGCCTGTTTGTAGTTCTGCGGCAGGAGTACTTTAAGTTGGCTCTTCTTGCCTAACCGACTTTAACCTGAAATAGGAATGCCACAAAAAGTTTATTTGTCGCGATCAGCCCTTCTTTTGTCATTTTTGCACCTCATCGGTCTGCGATCGGAAAGCTAAATTTGTAATATCAATAAGGCAATACGTTAAACATAACCAATTTACCCATGGAAACGACAGCAAAAACCACCAGCATTACAGTACGCGCAACCGTACAGGCACCGGTAGAGAAAGTATGGCAGTACTGGACCTCGCCACAGCACATTACCCAGTGGAACAATGCCTCTGACGATTGGCATACGCCCCGGGCTGAAAACGACTTAAGTGTTGGCGGCCAGTTTACCTCGCGAATGGAGGCAAAGGATGGCAGTATGGGCTTCGACTTTAAGGGTACCTATACCAAGGTGCAGGAGCACGAACTGCTGGAATACGAACTTGAGGATGGCAGAAAAGTGCAGGTGCTGTTCGCTGGTGCCGCTAAAGAGACCACCATTACCGAAACGTTTGATGCGGAACAGACTCATTCTCCGGAGATGCAGCAGGCAGGCTGGCAAGCCATTTTAGATAATTTCAAACGCTACGTAGAATCATCTGTTGACCTGGAGACCCTGCACTATGAGATAAGCATTGGTGCCAGTGCTGAAAAAGTGTACAAAACCATGCTTCAGAGCGAATCTTACAGTGCCTGGACTGCCGTCTTCAGCCCATCATCACATTATAAAGGCTCCTGGGAGAAAGGAAGTAAAATCTTGTTTCTGGGAGAGGACAATGACGGGAACATCGGGGGCATGGTGAGCCGGATAAAAGAAAATATACTGAACAGGTTTGTGAGCATAGAGCACCTGGGCATGGTGCAGAACAACGAAGAAACTACCAGCGGCGCAGAGGTAGCAGGCTGGGCAGGGGCTATGGAAAATTATACCTTTACGGAAGTAGAAGGAGAAACCCAACTTTCTATAGACGTGGATACAACCCAGGAGCATAAAGCTTATTTTGCGGAAGCATGGCCAAAGGCTTTGCAAAAATTGAAGGCAATGTGTGAAGCCTCCAACTAAACATCTTTTAAACTAACAATAATTAGACTCACATGGCACAAGTAAGCACCTACCTCAACTTCCCGAGCCAGACAGAGGAAGCCTTTAACTTCTACAAAGCTGTTTTCGGCACTGAATTTATTGGCGGTATTTCCCGCTTCGGAGATATTCCTCCGTCTGATGACATGCCTCCTGTGGCGGAAGCCGATAAGAACTTGATCATGAATGTGGCCTTGCCTATTTTGGGTGGGCATGTGATTATGGGAACAGATGCGACCGAGTCGATGGGCTTTAAGTTGAACATGGGCAACAACATGTACATTATGCTGCAACCCGATACGCGTGAGGAAACGGAGCAGCTGTTTAAAGCGCTTTCGGCTGGTGGTGCGGTAGAGCAGGAGCTGCAGGATATGTTCTGGGGCGATTACTATGGCAGCTGCCGCGATAAGTTTGGCGTTGGCTGGATGTTTAACTGCGACCAGAAAAAAGAAGCTTAACCAACACCGGTAAAAGCTGGCGATAGTAGCGGCGGCTTTGTGAGCAGAACGTTTGTAAACGAAAAAGCCACTTATCGATTTTACTCGAAAGTGGCTTTTTAAAGCTCCCCCTCTTGGGCTCGAACCAAGGACCCCATGATTAACAGTCATGCCAAAGGTGTTTATTGTTAGTTTTAAATATTCGTAAAAAGCCTGTTTTTAGCCAAATTAAGCGGTTTTTGTTTCTCCTTGTTTAGCGATATTCCTTGACTTTTTGATGGTTTGTGTGCAAATTGTGTGTACAGAAACTTATTTGCACACACATGATACCTGTACTTACTTCCGTAATGCTGGATACCAGAAGGACCTTGAAAGACGGTTCCTTTCCGGTAAGGTTACGGCTAACCTATCAACGACAGCGCAAATATTACAACACTAGCTACTCTTTAAGCGAGACAGAATTCTCTAAAGTTCAAGCTGAAAAACCTAAGGGGAAATACAAGGAGCTGCAGATAGCCTTCCAGGCGATAGAGCAGAAGGCCTTAAGTATCATTCGAAACCTGGATGTCTTCACATTTGAGCAGTTCGAAAAGAAGTATTTAAAAACTGCCGTCAAAAATGATGTCTTTACTGCCTTTGAACAACAGGTAAAAAACCTGGCGGAAGAAGGCAGGGTAGGGACGGCCAGCAGTTATGAGAGTGCCAGCCTTAGCCTGCTCTCTTATATTCACAAGCAGCCCTTAAACAGGAACAAAGGTTTAACCAGGGCGAAAGCAAACGAGAAAAAGGAAAATCTGCTGAAAAAGCGGAAACCTCTGGCTTATGCTGCTATCACGGTTGATTTCCTGATGGGCTATGAGAAGTGGATGCTTCTACACGGCAATTCCATAACCACTATCGGTATCTACCTTAGAGCAGTCCGGGCCATCTACAACAATGCTATAGCTGCCGGAGAGGTGACCGTAGACCTGTACCCGTTCGGCAAAAGGAAATACCAGATACCTTCCGGGCGGAATGTGAAGAAAGCCCTGACACTGGCAGATATCGAGAAGATCTTCTCCTACCAGCCTGCTTCTGAAAATGAAGGCCGGGCACGGGACCTGTGGGTTTTTTCCTACCTATGCAACGGGATAAATGTAAAGGATATAGCCCGGCTGAAATACAAACAACTCGATAAAGACACCATCACATTTGTCAGGGCTAAAACGGAACGCACCAGTCGCCAGAACCTTAAAGCTATCACGGCCATGCGGACACCGGAGATAGACGAGATCATCGAGAGATGGGGCAATAAACCTGCTTACAGTGAGGCTTATGTGTTTCCCTTACTTGAGCCTGAACTGTCAGCGAAAAAAGAACTGGCAAAAGTTCAACATGCCACCAAGACCATCAACAAGTACATTAAGCGCGTGGCGGCTGCGGTTGGCATTGAGAAGAATGTGAGCACTTATACCGCCAGGCACTCTTTCTCTACTGTTCTCAAACGTGCAGGAGCACCGATAGAGCTTATATCCGAATCATTGGGGCACTCTAATCTCAGGACTACTGAAAGCTACCTGGATAGCTTTGAGGATGATGTGAAGAGGCAGTACACAGCGCAGCTGACAGCTTTCAAGAATGCCAGTCTCGGTAAGCTTAGTTAAGCTTTATATCCTATAGTTTGATCCTAATAGAGTAGTAAGTATGATTTTATTCCGCACTTTGCAGTTCGCGAACCGGGAACTTTAACGATCTTGAAAACGCAGATGTATGTGTCCGCAGAACATCTAACGGCAACCTGGATACCCTGATTGCGGAATCAACCACACTGAAGTAGCAATAAAAAAACTGAGGAACATGTGCTATGCCTGATTTACCAAATAATCATCCAGCGGAAGAACAGCTTTACGGAAGGGTTTCGGAGTTAATTGAACTTGCCCGCCGGAAAGTAATTACCAGCGTGAATACTACAATGGTAACTACTTATTTTGAGATAGGCAGACTGATTGTAGAGCATGAGCAGCAGGGGAAAGAACGGGCCGCGTATGGCAAGGAAACTTTGAAGAACTTGTCACAATTGTTAACAGCCAGTTTTGGGAAAGGATTCTCCGTTGATAATTTGGAGCGAATGCGTTCTTTTTATCAAACTTATGGATCTCAGATTTCCGCAACGCCGTCGCGGAAATCTGAGATCTCTGCCGCTACACAATTACAAAAGCCAAATTTTAAATTATCGTGGTCGCACTACATTAAACTGATGCGGATTGCAAACCCGGAAGAGCGGCGGTTTTACGAGATCGAGAGCATCGAAAATAACTGGAGTTTAAAGGAGTTGCAGCGGCAGTTCGACAGCGCCCTATACGAGCGTCTGGCCTTGAGCCGCGATAAAGAGCAGGTGAAACAATTGGCTGAAAAAGGGCAGCAGCTACAACAGCCGCAGGATGTAATTAAAGACCCGTATGTGCTGGAGTTCCTGGGGTTGAAGGAGGAAGCTGCTTTCTCCGAATCGAAGCTGGAAAACCATATTATAGATGAACTGCAACACTTTTTGCTGGAGCTGGGCAAAGGCTTTGCTTTTGTGGGGCGGCAGGTGCGCTTTACCTTCGATGAAAAGCACTTTCGGGTAGACCTGGTATTTTATAACCGCTTCCTGCGCTGCTTTGTGCTGCTCGACCTGAAAATTGGAGAAGTGAGCCACCAGGACCTAGGCCAGATGCAGATGTACGTCAACTACTACGATCGCTTTGTGAAGACCGACGACGAAAACTCAACCATCGGCATTATTCTCTGCAAAGAGAAAAACAATGCCTTGGTAGAAATAACGCTTCCCAAAGAAAACAACCAGATTTTTGCGAGCAAGTACCAGACTTTCTTGCCTAGCAAGGAAGAGTTGAAAGCGGTGCTAAATGAATCAACAGAGACTGAAGAATAAGTAGGAGGTGAGGAATGAAATACCGGGGAAATAACTCATCATATCACCACCTCAAAGCCAGCCTCAGCAAAAGCCACACCATTAAGGTAGATAGCTACACGGTGCCCGCCCGGGAAATGCTTGCGGGTGGTCATTTGCTGGAAAGAATGGCTTTTGCTGAACACAGCTTGTCCGGGTTCAAAAAACTTCTCGACCAGTTTAAATACTTTCATGCCATGTTTGCCGCTGGGCCTTGCGTAATGGATTACATATTCAATTCTGATTTTTTGCGGCTGCCTTACCGCAAGTAAGAACCGGAAGCTCAACCTGGAGCCGATACTGACGGTAGGCGTTTCCACTAGCAGATCGGTTATTTGCGCCTCCTGCACTGCTTGCAGTCCAAATAAAGCCAGGGCGTGTAGGTTGCCTTTCCTGATCAGTCCGCGACAGGCATGCCGGATGATCCAGTCTGTTTTTTCGTTTGTTCCCAGCCAGGCAGCGGAAATTTCCAGCACGACGTCCGGATGGTCTTTAGAGATGTCGTTCAGGTTATTGGCTACGCTTCTCCGTACATAGTTCTGAGGAATCGGCCTTTAGTGCTTCCAGGATAGGTAAAACAGGCGAAGGATCCTTTCTTAAATCCGGAAGCCCTATGGCCCAGGGCAAGCGGGGGCGGCACCCTTCGCTGGCCAGCCTCCTGAGAAGATGATTTTCATGAGTGGCCCACCGTTGCATCTGCTCCATCATGGGCGCAGGATGCAGCTGAATGAAAGGCCGTACGGCAAATTCAGAACTGGAGTAAGAAGTAAAAGCTGCCAGCGCCGCAACAGATTCTTCATAATATTCTAAACCGTACACCTCCACAAAGTCAGGGAAAATGATTCCTGCCAGGCCTGTATAGCCTGGTGCTATGTTATAAAGTACGTCAAGCTGTTGCGTATAGGGCAAGGGTAGAAACCGGTGCACACAGCGGGTAATGTGCCGCATCCTTTCCTTCAGCTCCCGCCTTTCCCAGAGCTCATCCAGAACTGCCTGGATAAATTCCTGTTGCTGAAACATGGGATAATGCTGTGAAAGGTTAGTCGACAGCCTTTGCACCAGAGCCTTGTTGTAAATATCCTTTAATAGTACCGACATCAGATGGAAGCGTATGATCTGCCTGCAAAATAAACATATGTTATGACAGCAGTATGTCAGTAGAGCTTATAGCTAAAGGTCGGAAAATTTCGGCCTTAACCGACTTGTGGCGTTTTCCAAGAAAAGCTATTTATAAAACAGAAACCCGCCAAGTTTATTGCCTGACGGGCTTTGTATTGAATATCAAAAAGTATAAATCAATCCCTCTTGAGCAGCCTCTCCATCAACTCCAACTTCTCCCGCTCGCCCTGCAGTAAGCGCTCATAAAGCTTCTTATTTTCTTCAATAACTTCCATCAGCTTATCTAATGGATTAAATGTACAGTGATTATTAAATGTACTACTACTGCTATCATTAAAGCTATTAAAATAATTTATAGCTGCCTCCTCACTAAAATTCTTGATCGCCTCCGCTTGCACCCCCAACACACCGGCAATTTTCACCAGGGTTTCCTCTTCCACCGCCTCACTTGCCTCTATACGCGATACCGTCTGCTGGCTCACACCCAGTTCCTGGGCAAGGCTTTCCTGCTTGATGCCGCGCAGCTCCCGGATGCGGCTGATCTTTCTCCCGATGTGTGCTGGTTTCATAGTCGTTTCCATGTACCAAATATAGTATTTCCAGGCGAGTAAATAAAACAGCCTGTTGAGTAAAATACCCGGCGTTTGGGTTCGGTACACAGAACGGAATTGGCATCTTAGGTTGAAGCCATTCAACAGGTCCTACAATTTATTATAGGACCTTTTGATACCATAGGATAACAGATGAAAGTCTACGAAAGGTTTTACCACCATGCCAGGTTTACAAAGCCGCCACCCAAAAGACCATGAAAGAAAAAGAGCAAAAACCTCACCTTGGCCGCAACTTGCAGCGTGCTCGCGAGATGCTGGGCCTTAAACAAGCGACCTTTGCCGGTGTGCTGGGTAAGAGTCAGCAAAGCGTTTCGAAATGGGAGCAACAGGAAACGATTCCAGACGAGTTTTTAGAGACACTGGCAGCAGGCCTGGGTGTAACAGCTGCTTTTATCAGGAACTTCGAAGAGCAGAAAGCAATCCGCCACTTTCAGCGCAGTTTCCTTACCCCCGATGCCGATACGGATCATCATCCCATGGATAAAGTAGCGGAGCTGTTTAAACTGCTGGTGCAAGCCGAGAAAGAGAAAATGGAGTTGCTGACCAACACGCAAAAGGCCATTCAGGATCTGGCCGACCTGGTGCAGGAGGTGAAACGGCAGCTGCCGACAACGTAAACTTCTTTATTACTCGCAATGGCAACGCGGCGTATGCATGGGTGGAGGAAAAAGCAGGCCAACGTTTTAATTTGATGTTCTGCACTATATAGGCACGAAGATGCTGACCTGTAATAGCCAAAACTTTCCGGTGGTTACTCTTGGTTCGTGCCTCCTGCTGCCTTGCTGGCTGGTGTCAGTTGTTTTGCCTCCTGCTGTTTCACCCATGCCGCTGCCTCCTCCGGATTAAGTGCGTAGGTAGAGTCCGCCCACCGTGCCGCCTCCGGGTAGGTCTGGCGGACCAGACGGAACTTGATCTCACTTTCCTGCAGCCTGCTGTTCTCCCGGTACAGGCTCAGGCAACCTCCGGCTACTAGAGCGGTTATCAGCAGGAGCATCACACCTCCTAATATGAAGCCTCTGGACCTGTCCTCGAAATGGTGGTGGTGCCGGACGGGCAGCACCTTGGGCAGCCTGGTGATCGTTTCCCGGAACGAGTTGATCTGGGCATAGATCTGCAGGGCCGGCAGGCTGAAGTCATGCCGCCTGATGAGGGCTTTGAGCTCCTCCAGCTGCCTGGAGATGTCGGGTGCAGGAGGTGCCTGCTTCTCTTGCTCTATCTCTTTCTCTAGTTCCGGCCTGGCAGGAGCCGGATCCTTTTGCTGCTCGAGCTTTTCAAGCCGTCTGCCGTGGAGGGCCAGCACGCGCTCCGCGTCGGCCACTCTTTCTTCCAGTTCTTGTGGTGTCATAGGTGTCTTCTCTTTTTCTTTCTTCGTTTCTTTTTCCTGAAGTGATGATGGTTTAGCGCCTCCTCCGGCTGGCCCTGGGTTGGTGCCAGGCTAATTGGGTGTCGCGCAAGGAAGGCCTCGGTAAAAGCGGCTCTTTCCGGTACAGTAGTCTGGCTAGCCTGGTGCCTTAGCTGCGGTCTCATTTCCGGAGCTAACAGCGCTTCCTGTTGCCTGTTGCGCTCAAGTTGTTTGCTGATGCCCTTGTAGCTGAAGTTTCGGGAAATGGCTGAGCCCTTGAAGCTAATCTCCCCCTGGCGGAAGCTGATGCCCTGCACCTGCTCCGTGCCGCTTCTGTACTTGTAGTGAAGCGTGATACCTTTCTGCTGCAGCAGCGCCTCCAGTTCCTGCCAGCTGGTAGCCTTGCCCAGTGCGGAGCTGATGGCATCGTGCAGCGCGTACTTTGTCTTGTCCGCCCCTGTGAGGTGCTGGCGGTTGACCTGCTCTTTGCCCGGTGCCAGGTAGTAGCCGTGGCGCTCGGTCATCTCCCTGCACACTTGGGCATTGCGGCGGCGCTGCAGCTTGTCCGGGATGGTTTTGCCGTGGTAGTCCACCCGGTTGTAGACGATGTGCAGGTGCGGGTGCTCCCGGTCGCGGTGCTCGACTACCAGGTACTGCGTGTCTTTGATACCCATCTTCTCCAGGTACTCCCTTGCCCGCTCCGCCATCACCTCCTCACTGAGTTTCTCCTTGTCATGAATGCTCCAGCTCAGGGCGATGTGGCCCACGGCTTTACCCAGCTCTGGATTGAGCTGGCGCTGCAGGTGGAAGTCAGCGACCATAGCGGAGACGGAGTCCGTGCGGATACCTTCCGCTGCCAGCACCCGCGCTCCTTCTTTCTGCACCACATAGCGCACGCAGCCCGAAAAGCTTTTGCCGGTCATGACCTTGCCGATCATCTGCGGGAGAGGGTTTGCAGGAGGCGGTTGATCTCCTCCAGGGCCTGACGACATTTGCCCTGCACGGAGAGCAGTCCTTCTCGGTGGGCCAGGCGGGCGAGCTGGTTAAGGTTGTTTGCCAGCCCCGAAAGCATACGCAGCTGGGCTGCCTCCTCGGGAGAGAGTCGCGCCACGACCGTTGCCTTTTTGGCCGCCACCCGGAACCAGGCCGAGGTGCTCAGCCCCGCCTCCCGGGCCTTGCCCCTGACCAGGAGCCGCTCGGTCTCCGTCAGCCGCACCACCAGGGTACAGCTGCGCTTGATGCTTTTAGCGGGGCGGCCGCCTTTCTTTCGCTGCGGTTCCTGCCGCTTTTCTCTGCTTGTTTCCATGTCTTTGCTTTCGGTATGATGTGAAATAAATTCCCTGCTGCGACCACCGGGAGCACAGGGGCAGGAAAAGGTTTTTGTATGACAAAAACACAAACTTGCTCCCCCTTTCCAACAGCCCTCCTTCACGACGCAGGAAGATGGTGCCCTTTCAAAGCCCCGGCCTCCGTCGCTGCCGCTTAGCCCGCTGCTGCCGGGCTAAGAGATAATCATTCACATCCTGGTGACTTTGGTAGAAGGAGGAGGCGTCGATAGCTTTGGTATGGTATTGGAGCAGCCGCTCGGTCAGCCGCCTCCCGGCCTCATCCCGGTCAAGGAACAGGTATACCTCCCGGTGTTTTTCCAGCAGCTCCAGGCTCCTGGCAGCCAGGGCCACGGAGTTGAGGATGATGAAATTGGAAGAGGGCTGCAGGCGGTGTTTGAGCTCGAGCAGGGAGAGGAAATCCAGGAAGCCCTCCAGCAGGCAGACGGATTTTCCTCCCTTATCCAGGAAGGTGATGTCCTTGGGGGAGGAGGAGCCTTTGAACCAGGCGTTGCGCAGCTCGTAGCCCCCTGAGCAGTTGGCAAAGCCGACGGCCCGGTGCTCCTTTTCCCCGAGGGCAAAGCGCACCTCCCTGCAATAGTCTTTGGCCGTCCCGTGCCGGATGCCCCGCCCCCGGAGGTAAGCGGCCAGCCCGCTGCCCCGGCGCAGGGGCTGTGTCTCCAGGATCCTGATGCCGGAAGAGGTACCGGGTGGAGTGACCGTCTCCTTTTGGACGGCATCCTTTCGTAGTGAATGCTTCCAGGTGCCGGGCACGTCCGGGGGAGGGACCGGCTCCTTCCGGATAGCAGGGTTTGCCTGTGAAAAGAAGAATTCCTCCGAGAGGAGCCGGATGGTCTCCTTCACCTCCCCGTTGCCGCACAGGCGCAGGGCCAGGTCGAAGAGTTTGCCGCCCTCGCCCGCCCCGTGGTCGTACCAGCGGTTGAGCCGGGTGCTGACCTTGAAGGAGGGGGTGCGCTCGGCCGGTCGGATGGGGGAGATGTACCACCAGTCCGCGCCACGCGTGTAGGCGGGCCGAAAGCCCTGGCTGGCCAAAAAGTCGGTGATGGCCAGCCCGCTGTTGATCTGCTGGATGTTCATGTTTTTCCCTTTCAGAAGCAGTGTTATAAAAGACCGGGTAAGAGCGTTGCTTTTTCCTGATGATTTGATGAGGTATGTCTTTAACTTCTTGATACTAAATAAAATAAGTCCTCATCAAAGCCTCATCACGCTGTTTAGCTATGATGAGCCTGCTCATCGTACTCATCATTTCTCATCAAAAAATAAGTAGTATGATGAGGGTGTAAGTAATTGATTTACAATATTTAAAAGCTGTTTTTAGTAGCTCTCATCAAACTTTTGCCGGATCCAGTCCTGGCAAACGCTGTAGTAGCGTCCTGTGAGCCTTACCTGGTAGGGCTCCCCCTGCGCATTGTAGTGGTAAGTCGTGTACATCAGGCTGTTGGGAGCGGGTACCAGTTGCCACTCCCCCTGGAGCACCTGCCGCACCTGCTGGCGCGTGAGGCGGGGCTGGTGGCGACGCAGCAGCTCGAGCAGGTCCTTGGCCGTGAAGTGCAGCTCCTGCTCACCCGTGGTCTCGAAGAGCTCCCGCAAAAGCAGCAGCAGCTCGGTCTCCACCCGGTTGCGGCTGCCCTGCATGACGCGCAGCAGCGCCTCGGTGCGCAATTGCTTTTCGGAGAACCACATCCGGGAAAGGCCCTGGGGCACGGAGAGCGGCCGTCGCAGCAGGTAGTGGAGGAAGTGAGGGACCTCCCGCTTCATCTCGTGGAGCAGGTGGATGTTCTCCTGGGCCAGCACCGGTACCTTCCGCACCCAGTAGCGGGTCTCGGTCGGCTCTATCAACAGGAAGCTCTCCTCGTTGTTGGAGCAGAGGACGAACTTGCCGAAAAACTCGGTCTCCCGCCGGTCCTTTCCCTTGGCCTCGATCTTGGCGGTGCGGGCCGTGCTCAGGTTCTTGATTTTCTCTGAGTCCTCCCTTCGGCCCAGCAGCACCTCGTCCACGGCGATGAGCAGCACGTTCATCCAGTCGGAGTTGAACTGGGAACGGAAGTCGCTGTTGCCGTTGAAGGTCACGTTCCGCCCAAAGAGCAGTTTGAGCAGGTTGAGAAAGGTGGTCTTGCCCGTCTTGCGCTCCCGGGACACCAGGCAGAGCACCGGCAGGTGCTGGGTGGGGCTGCGGTAGAGGAGCGTGAGGTAATCGAGCCCCAGCTCGTATTGCTCCCCGAAGATGTGGCGCAGGAAGGCGAGCGTGTGCGGGCAGGGCCCCTCCGCCGGCTGCCAATCGAGCGGGTGGTAGAGGTTGTAGAAGCTCCCCACCGCCTCCTGGAAGTGCAGGTGGCTGGGCACGCAGCAGAAGCCGTCGTAGCGGCGGACCT